>JARLGN010000548.1 GCA_031292775.1 Acidobacteriota bacterium
ACCTTGTCGCGGACACGGACGAAGAACGCAGCCGGGTGCGCGAGCACGTTGCCGCGGTGGCGGAGCACCTGATCGATCACAACTTCCAGCTTGTCGATCATGACGGCAAGCCGACGCGCTGGGCCGTATTCAATCCGGAAAATCTTAACCACGATTTCTCGTGGCGGGAGCGGCGCGGCACAAACTCGCTGAGCATCCTGGCGTACCTCAAGGTGGCCGCGCACATCACCGGCGACGCCCGATTCGCGGCCGCATCACGCTGGCTGATTGAGCAGCATGCTTACGCGGCGAATGTTTTGATTACCCAGGGGGGCATGGCTCCGGGCTCGGGCAATCCAATGGAGGATGAGACGGCCTACCTGAACTATTACAATCTCATCCGCTATGAAACCGACCCCATCTTGCGGCAGACTTACGCGCTGGCACTTTACCGGCAGTGGCAGCGGGAACGGCCCGGGCTGAACCCGCTGTTCGACCTTGTTTATGCGGCCAGTTGCACCGGGCAGGCCGCTGAAGATGCTTTCGGCAAGGATGATCTTTCGCCCAAAGACAATGGGTGGCTGGAGGAGTCGGTGGACACGCTGATGCGCTTCCCGCTGGACCTCGTCAACTGGCGCGTCACCAATAGCCACCGCCTGGACATTATCCACCTTCCCGATTGGCTTAGTCAGGGAAGCGAGATCGGCGCTGCCGGCTACCGGGTGAACGGCAAAGCGCTACCCATTGATGAGCGCGCGGCGGGCCAGCGGAGCGGCAATCCCTGGCAACTTGATGACGGCGGTGACGGCATGACCCTTACCGATGGCGGGGCCTTCCTGCTGCCCTACTACATGGGGCTTTACCACAAATATATCGGGGAGTGAGCCTTACCAACACTCAGTGAACAAGCACACCGTGCTTCTCAAGAAACTCAAATACTGCCGCTTCTGCCGCAAGATTCTGTTCACGCGTCCAGGCGCCGTGTTGATGAGCCGGAATCATCACGAGTTGGTTGGGAACGCCCACGTGATCGAGTGCTTGGTGTAAGCGCACCGCCTGCTCCGAGGGAACCACGGGGTCTCCATCGCCGTGAAGCGAAATGATGGGAGGCAGCCCACTGTGAACATAAGTGAGCGGTGACAGGCGCCGGGCAAGTTCCATCCGGTCGGGCAAAGCCCCCAGCCACATTACGGCCCAGTCCTGGCGTTTCGGGCCGTCGAGCACTTCGGCAACATCGGTGATCCCATAGAAATTGACAATCGCCGCTACTTTCAGCTCTTCCTTCCCCGGACATTCGTTGTCAAATCCCGCGCTCGGGTCGAGCATCCCCGTCATGAGGCTAAGGTGACCTCCTGCCGAATGGCCGGCAACCACCAGCTTTGTGGTGTCGAACCCGTAATCCTTGGCACGTTTGTACACCCAGCGCAGCGCGCAGCGGCAGTCCTCGACGGCGGCGGGGGCCAGAGCGTCGCCCGCCATGCGATACTCGACGTTGACCACGTTCATCCCCCGGGCAAGGAAGGGCAGCGACCAAAGGCTGTACTGCTCCTTGCTTCCGTGAATCCAACCGCCCCCGTGAATATAAATGAGCGTAGGCCTGGTTTGAGAGCGTGGTCCGGCAGTGATGACATCCAGTTTTATGTCAAATCCGTTGGCCCTTTTATAAACGATGTTGGGCGTGACCAGGGACTCGCTGCCAATGATGGTGGCTGACTGAAGGGCAGGGTCAAGCTGCTGGCCATAAACGGTTGAAATGGTCGCGATGACAAACACAAAGACAGCGAGTTTAATTCTCACAAAATACCTCCATAGGAAGTTTGCAATAATGCGCTGCCACCGGCTGGGCCCTTGGATTCAATTAGCCAGTGGCCCGCGCGCTATTGCAGATCGACGGCGAGGCTCGGCACTAATCGCACCGGTCCCATCATCCCTGAGGGAAGATAGAACATCCTGTTCTTAAAGACGACAAAGTTCGGATCGCCCTCCTTCCCATCGCCCACCAACCGGTTGCGAAGGGTATTGGTGACGATGATCTCCAGATGGTTCGTGCCCGCCTGAAGATAGGAAGTCGCGTCCACCCGGTAGGGGCGCAGCAGCAGAGTTCCCGCATGGCGCCCGTTGATCCACACCTCCGCCACGTCATGCACCTCTCCCAGGTCCAGGTTCCACGCCAGACCGGGTTTTAGAAACCCCTCTTCCATCTGGAAATCGAGCGTGTAGTGGCCCTTGCCGGAGAAGGTACGCAAACTCTGTCCCAGCGCCCAGTCCTGCAGGTCGGCAGGGTGGATTTCCCGAGTATATTCCGCTCCGCTCTTGTCTTTGCCCACGGCCTTAAGGAACCAGTTTGGACCGAGGGGCAGCGCCCGAGGGAATCCAACGTCGTGGGCATCCCTGTCCACGCCTTTCCCGTTGCTCATGGCCGTAAAATGCGGGCCGAAATGACTGGTAAGCCCGATAAGGCGTCCGTTATTTTCCTGCACTTCCTCAAAATTGGTGGTTAGAACGTGCAGCTTTCCCGGGGCTTGGCCAAACGCCACGAGAACGGAACCGTAGGGGTCAAGGTGGATTTCGATAGCTGTGCCGCCCGGATATGGCGCGTATTGGGGGGCGCTGGAGATCTGGCCCGTCCACGCATTCCAGATTTCTGGCGTTCCCGGACCCGGGAACACCACCCGGGCGTCCTGCGCCTCCGGCTTGGGATTGCGCAGGAAATAAAAGCGGGTCGAGCCGTGATCGAATTCCGCGAAGAAGAGGTTGGGCTGCGGCGACTCAAAATGAAGATTGGGATGCACCCCCAGCGAACCGCTCAGCAAATCGGGAATGCGCGTGGCCTCCTTGACGAAGAGCGCGGTCCCGTTCTTCTTATCCGCGCTTGCGGCTAGGGTTTCCGGCGATGCCCCGCCCAGCATCTCGCTGACGAGTTGCCGGATTTCCCGGCCGTTGGCGGCGTAGTTGAGGAATCCAATTTCTCCTGTGGGGACTGCCTCCACAAAGACTATTGGAAGCCCTTCCTGCGCAAACTGGCGGAGCTTGCGAACCAGCGCCAGGGTCAGGCGGGTCTCGTTTTTCAGGACCAAGGCCCTATAGGTGCTGCCAGGGGTGTTCAGCTCATGATTAACTACACTGGACTTATTCACCAGAATATCTTCGTTGATGAAATCAAAGTTGTAACCGTTAGCCATCAAGGAATATTCCAGCGGGACATCTTCGTCGGTCGGCCCACAGGGAAAATTGTTGCAATGGCTATAGAGTGCCACTGGCGCGACGAAGTGGCTGTTCTGCGAGATGTACTGGATGCGGGCCATGTAGTTGTTGATCGGCCGCAGGTATTCCCAGAAGGGGTTATGGGAATTCATGTGCGTAGAAAAAGTCCGGTTGGGGTGATAGATCGACGAGAAGGGGTGCCATCCGGGCTCAGGCCGATCCATGTACTCGTAGGGAAAACCGTGGTAAATAATCTCATTGACCCCGGCCGTCAACAGCTCATCGGCATAGATCTTGATCTTCTCCGGCGTGGTTTCGTAATCGTGGTCTCCCCAGACAAAGCTCTCGCTGCTGGTAATGTTGCGCCCATAAAGGTGCGCGCCGGAAGAGGCGAACTTGAGGAAGTCGTAGTTGCCGTAATCGTACAGGTCCTCCGTCTCCGGAATGTCCGAGTGGCCATAGATCTTCAGAATGTTGGTGGGAGAGCCGTGCGCCTGGATGCGGGCTTCCAGTTGGTTCTGCCGCGCCCAGTCAATCATCGGCTGATAGAAATTGGCGGTCATGACATCCGCGACCGTTTCCCAATAGTCATGCCGGATGCGCTCACCGGCTTCCGGCGCATCGTACAGCGGCAGCGCGGTGGCGCCGGGCGCGCCGTCACTGCTGCGGGGCAGCTTGAACAAGGGCAGGTAGGGCGTCAGATCATAACCGCGCAACTTCTGAAATTCCGCCAGAAAATCGTCGCTCCAGAAGGCGTTGTCGCCAACCACTTCCAGGCTGTCGCAAAAGATCGCCCGCAGACCTTTGCCGTACTGGTCACCATAGTACTTCTTGCCGGCCTCGCCGATGGCGTCAATGTGCTTCTGCAGCGCGGCCTTACTCAGGTGATCCAACACGTACTGCGTGCCTACTTCCGCGCCGCCGGTCACTTGTTGGGCGGTGGGCACTTGGATAAAACTAAAAAGCAGCCAATTTCCATCCGGGACTTTCCATTGCAGGGTGTGGTCAGGTTTTACCTGGCTCGTTAAGATGACGGTGGATTGCAGGTCGAGTTGGCCGGACCGCATTACCACCCGGCGGGGGGGCCCTGGGGATAATGGAGATTCTGCGAACACAGGGGGGGTGTAGCGGACCGCCTCCACGGCAACCAGTTTGTACAGCCTCGGGTCCGGGGGTTGGCTTTGGCCCCAAGTCTGAAGGGGAGTCTGAGGCGGCACCCACGGAATCTCGCTCTGAAAGTTGGAGGGGCCGGTAAGAGGCGCCATTTCCATATCCAACTTCTTGGCGCCAAGTTCTGGAGGAATGTGCGGGCCGCCAAAAGGCCAGCCGGAGCCGAAGGTAAGATCCACCATCATCCCCAGCCGCCGGCCTTCCTCAATGGCATGCTTGACATGGCCAAACCACTCCGGGGAGAAGACGCTGTCAACCCGTGCTTCCACATTGGGAGCGGGATTGGGGTTTAGCCCTATTTTGAAGGACTGAATCTCCACGCCGCCAATCCCGGCTTCCTTCATCATGCGTAACTCGCGGGAGATTTCCTCGTCCGTCACGTCCCCGCCCGGCCACCACCAGCGGACCATGGTCCGGGCGGATGTGGGAGGATTCTGGAAGCCCTCTCGGAGTTCAGTGCCTGTGGGGCGTGGACTGGCGGAAACGGTGTGACTTGGAAATGCAGTATTGAAACTGAGTAGAAGAATGCAGCCGGTAACTACAGTTCCCAAAATAACGCGCCACCTCCTTCCGCCAAGGCTGGTTGTGCGCTTTTTCAGGGAGGAAAACAATCGGGACATGAGACCTTCTTTCCGGGCAATTTTGGATAGACGTCGGGACAGGTTCCGTTCGGCCCTACGCCGCGAGGTGGTCAGACTCAAGCTTCATTATCAGCCCCATGATTTTGACCCCCTCACCCGGCCCGCCCCGGCTGGTGAAAGCGCCGGTTGCGGACCACCCTCTCCCCCAAAGGGGCGAGGGAAGTAAATTCAAATCGCCGCATCGTTATCCGCTGGGGGCGTGGATGGTTCTTGAATTCCCCACGGCGCCGCGTCTGCTATTCGCGAGCATGCCCCGGCTTTGACTTTTGCACTTTGCCTTTTGCCTTGCTCTTGCTGTCACGATGCAAGGTGGTCGAACTCGAGTTTCACCACCAGGCCAACGCTGGCGGGGCCGCTGACCGGTAGATTCTTCAAGCGCAG
>JARLGN010000549.1 GCA_031292775.1 Acidobacteriota bacterium
CTCTACCTCAACACCAAGTCCGTGGTGAAAACGTTGATTATTTTCGCGGCGGTGCCGTTTTCAGCGGTCGGCGCCGTCTGGTTTCTCCACTGGCTGGGTTACAACATGAGCATCGCCGTTTGGGTGGGGTTAATCGCCTTGATGGGAGTCGATGCGGAAACCGGCGTCTTCATGCTGCTCTATCTCGACCTCGCTTATGAACAGTGGAAAGAGGCGGGCCTGCTAACCAGCTACAGAGGCTTGCAGGACGCCATAGTGCACGGCGCCGCCATGCGGGTTCGTCCCAAAGTGATGACCGTGGGGTGCATGTTCATGGGCCTGTTTCCCATCATGTGGTCCACGGGAACGGGCGCGGACGTGATGAAGCGCATCGCCGCCCCCATGGTCGGCGGAATCTTTACCTCCTTCATATTGGAACTACTGGTTTACCCGGCGATTTATGCGGTGTGGAAGTGGAATTTTGAGGTGCGCCCGAATTTGAGAACGTCGAATCCGTGGGGAGATCCCCCGGCTCTGCCGGGGAGGCAGTAGAAGCTAGACAGATTGTGGAGTAGATTTCTTGAGGGATGGTGGGCGTTTGGGAAGAGACCCCTCACCCGTCCCGCGCCCGCTGGTGAAAGCGGGCGGTGGGGGTCAGGCACATTTGAGGGGCCAGCCACCGTAATGCCTCGGCTTTGCCGGAGGATGATTACTTATGCTGTTGCAAAGGCCCTGCCGTCAGGGCACGTCGCCCTCATGGGTGGGAATCACACGGGGAAGGCTTTTTTCTTCCTTGCCGGCGGAATTCCGGGCGGGCGTGATTTCGCTGAGCCTTTTTAGGTCGAGCACCATTTCGCCCTGCGCGTCGGGCTCGAAGGCGGGGACGAAGCGCGCTCCCCAAGCCACCTCATCGTAGCGGTAGGAGTGGCGAACGTGGACGGTCTGAAAGAAAGTATCGTCGAACGCCTTAATCGTAATCAGAAACTCGGCTTGGTGCTGCGCCAGGTATTCGGGTCCCTGACCCCAAAGGGGGCTTGACTCGTCAATGGGATGAACGATTGTCCAGGTGAGCGGCAGGAACTGGACGAGGTGGCGTTCCAGCGTCAGGTACTTGTACTTTCGTAGCAGCCCTTGCTCCGTGGATTCCACCGTACTCATCATCACTCGCGCTTCCACTTCCATCAAATTATTGCTGCGGCGGTTGGCCACGCGGAATTGCAGGCTGGTTCCGGATTGATAGGGAGCCACCACCATCTGTTGGCTGAAGGCCAGGCGCGCCGCGGGCCGCGAGAATCTCCCGAACAGCAGACCTGTGCCGATCGCCAACGCCATCAATCCCAACAAGGCTTGAAGCGATGCGACCAGACTGGTTAGAACGCCATCCGGAGAGATCCGACCGTACCCCACCGTGGTAAAGGTTTGCGCGCTGAAGAAGAAGGCGCTCAGAAAGCGGCCGAGCGCGGTGGTGGTGTCCGCGCCCTGAAGGTGCTGCACGCCGATCTTCAGGTAGATCAGCGCAAATAGCACGTTGGCGACGACGTATCCGCCCAAAATCATCACCAGGAAAACCGGCCACGAGGCGTTGATCATGAAAAGATAGGGATGGACGTCGCGCCACGTGGTCCCGCGACGGCGAACATTGAATTCGCCGCTGGGGTTGATGATTCGACGCAGGTCGCCGCGGTATTTTTCCGTGAAGCCAGGGTCAAACGAAGGCTTGTGCATATTTGCCGATGATAGAGGGACGAGGAGGGCAATGTCCAGCAGAGCCTAGTGCCGCTTTGCCCGCCTGGGGGAACAATGCGCCAGCCCGTCCGCTTCAAAATGTTTAATTATCCATTCTCACTATACTTTGATTTTTGAAGCCAGTTCACGCATACTATGGCGGGCTCCACCAGCGGGGAAACCCGCAAGCTTGTCGCCATCCGATTTAAGGCACCTCAGGCTTCGGCCCTTCTCACTAACCGTCACACAATTGAGCAACTCCCAGACCGACGATGCTGGCCTGGATTGGAGGATAACTTGGTAAACCGCACCCTGCGAGGACTGTTGCCGCTGCTGGTGATCGGCATGTTGGCGCCATCCCTTCTGCGCGGGCAGACCGAGGATGTGCTGGCGCAATACTTCCTCGGCCGCACCGTGACCATCAAGATGGATATGCCCGCCAATAAGGACGGTGTGGACGTTTACCCTGGGCGCCAGCCCGCTATCAATTACAACGACTACTCCCAACGCATAAAGCGCTACGGCATCTCGCTACACTCCGGGGACAAAGCGCCCGTCACCAAGGTCCACGTAAAAGACAAACTGGTGGAGTTCCAGTTGGCCGGCGGTGGATACGGCACAGCGGGAGATGAGAAGGATACTGCCGTCATTTTCACCCCCACCCCGAAGTCGTCTCGCGAGAAGGATCTCGAGCGCGATATCAAGTCCACGACCGATCAGCAGAAAAGGCGCCGGATGCAGGACGAGGTAAACGATATGCGCCAGCACCGCGAGCGTGAGGACGCGCGTCTTCAGGCCGCGGCCAACGTGGCTCAGGAACAGCGGCGACAGCGAATTTACGAGCGCGCCCAGCAGGCGGGTTCACGCTTCAACCTCAAATTTCCGGACCGCGTGGTACTGGAAAGCTTGACGCCCGACGCCGTGATGCAGGCCCTGGCCCAATACTTGGACTTTGCCGCGCCCGGCGCTCCCGCGGCACCGCCCGTTGCCCCGCCCGTGGCAAGCGCCAACCCGGCGGGAATCCATAAGGGAATGCTTCCTGATGAGGTTGACGCCCTCCTGGGCCGACCCGTCGAGGTGCAGCGGACCAAGGAGGGATCACTGGACGTGAGCCACTCCACTTATGAGCAGGGCCCGAACCTTGTGGAAGCGGTGTTTGTCGAAGGTGTGCTGGTGCGATACACCATCCGTTCCAAGTAGCCTGCCGCCTGTAGCTCAAACATTTGTCGGGCCGCGGGAGGCGGTGCATATTGTGCGTTCACCGTTTCAGGAACGTTCCCTTTTCCAGCTCCGCAAACGCCTGCCGTAGCTGCTCCTGCGTGTTCATGACGATCGGGCCGTACCACGCCACCGGTTCCTCCAATGGCTTCCCTGAAACCAAAAGAAAGCGGATGCCTTCCTCCCCGGCCTGCACCATGACTTCATCGCCGCGATCAAAGAGGATCAGCGAGCGGTTATTCGCCTCCGCGGGAGGATGCGTGTCGGCCCACGATACCGGTTCCGTGGGCACAGCGAGCGGTCCCGATGCATTGCAGAACTTTCCATCCCCAGCAAAGACATAGGCGAAAGCATGGCGTGTAGTCTCCACAGGCAAAACCTTGGTCCGGCCGGGAGGGACGGAGACATCAAGATAGATCGGATCAGCGGCAATGCCGTCCACGGGACCAGCCTTACCCCAAAAGCTGCCGCACACGATACGCACTTTCGTGCCATCGTCGTCCTGGACTTCCGGAATGTCGGGCGATTTCACCTCCTGGTAACGCGGGGAGGTCATTTTAAGCGCGGCTGGCAGGTTCGCCCACAACTGGAATCCGTGCATACTTCCCGTCGCGTCGCCCTTTGGCATTTCCTGATGAATGATCCCGCTCCCCGCCGTCATCCACTGCACGTCACCCGCACCAATGGCGCCCGCGTTTCCCATGCTATCGCCGTGCTCCACCGTTCCGGCGAGGACGTAGGTAATGGTCTCAATGCCGCGATGCGGGTGCCACGGGAAGCCGGCAAGATAATCCTGCGGGATGTCGTTGCGAAAGTCATCCAGAAGCAGGAACGGATCGAAATCCGTGGTGTTGCCGAACCCGAAGGCGCGGCGCAAGTGGACACCCGCACCTTCCAAAGTAGGCTTGGACGTGACAACGCGCTTTATAGGTCGAAGTGACATTTTAGCCTCCTGAAAGAAGTCTACCTCAGTTTGTGTACCTTCTGCCACCACCCCGCCGTCGCGGGCGCGTTGCCAGTGTTCTTAACGAAAGCCGCCGGCGACGAGCAGGGTTTCGCCGGTAATCCAAGCGGCGTCGGAGGAGGCAAAGAAGACCGCCGCGTGGGCAATGTCCTCCGGCTGGCCGATGCGTCCAAGGGGAGTTTGTGCTTCCACCTGCTTGCGCATATCGCTCTCGGCAAAGCCGGCGGCGTGCCACCCTTCGGTTTCCACCATTCCGGGATTGATTGCATTCACGCGAATCTTGCGCGGGCCCAGCTCCTTGGCAAGCGACTTGGTCACGGCATCCACGGCCGCTTTGGTGGCGCTGTATACGGAAGAGTTCGGTGGCGCAAGAGTGCTGACGAGCGAACTGATGTTGACGATGCTGCCGCCCTCGGGGCTGAAGTGCTTCGCCGCTTCCTGCGAAGTCAGGATCAGGCCCAGGACGTTGAGGTCAAACTGCTTGTCGAAGTGCCCTTCCGTAATTCCTTCGAGCGGAGAGAACTCGTAAACTCCCGCATTGTTAATGAGGATATCGAGTTTGCCAAAAGCCCTTTTGCTTTCGGCAAAGAGCCGTCCGATGTCCGCCTGTTTCGAAACGTCTGCCTGTACCGCGATGGCCTTGCCCCCTTTGCCCGTGATCTCGGCAACGGCGCGGTCAGCGCCTTCTTTGCTGGTGGCGTAATTCACCACCACCGATGCGCCTTCCGCCGCCAGATGTTTGGCGATGGAAGCGCCGATCCCTTTGGATGCTCCCGTGACTACTGCCACTTTGCCTTCCAGTTTCTTTGCCATGATAGTTCTCCTTTTCGGGTACTTTTGTACCGTACAGTAAAGATGTCGCTGCCCCGCCGAAGGATACAAA
>JARLGN010000550.1 GCA_031292775.1 Acidobacteriota bacterium
CCCCCGCGGGCCGCTGTTCACGCACGCGACCCAGATCTCTGTTTTTTTTTTTTTAGCCCCGAGCCGCGGCCGCCCCCCCCGCCCCCCACACCAAGGCGCTACGCGCAGGCCAAAACTATGACTCGTCTTAGCCCGGCAGGAGATGTCGTACCGCCGCCCGCGGGAAATCATAGACCCCAAAGAACGGGCGGCGGCCCAAACCAGCAAGCATCAATGGTTCAGGCTCAGGGAAGCCTTGCTTCTGTCAAATTTTGCTTTGCTGCGCCAAACTCTCTGATTCCAATTGTCGCCGATACGCGCAAAAAGCTGCTGTGCAAATTCCTTGTCTTCCTGGCGGACGGCCATGTAGGCAATGGCGTTTCTCTGGAAGTTGGTGCTGCCGTAAAGCTCCTCCAGCGATGCGAACCCTTGCTTCACTCGATCCCATGAGAGAGCGGGCGCTTGCTCGTGTGCTTTGCAGCAGTTCAAGCTCAAGGCCACTCGAAAGTAAACAAAGTCGCCTTCGGATCCCCCGATCCGGTCCGCAATGGTCTGGGCAAACTCCTCTGAGTCGCCAGGCTTTCCACTCCATTTGGGCAGCAGAAAGTTCGCGTAACTGTCGTAATAGTAGTAGTAGCCAGGTTCGAAGGCATAGGCTTCCTCAAGTAACTTTTCAACCTGTTTGTTATTCCATTGCTGGGCAAGAGCGACGGTCTGCATTGCCAGGTACCACTGGGGGTCTTTGGTGGGAAATGATTTTGCCGTCTCCAGATTTTCCTTCGCCTTCTGCACCCTTTCCCGGAAGAGATTCCACCCCTCCGCAGTCACGGTGTCGGCATATCCACCACCGCGAGCTTTCCAGGCAAATCGCAAATAGGCTTGCGCCAGTGCCACGCGGGGAGTGCTGGAGTCAGGGCGGAAGGCGATCCAACGCTTCAGCCGCTCCATGTGGGAGTTCCACGCCGCGTCGGTGGCGGTCAGCGATCCCGGGGTCTTGATGGCCGCATAGAAGCTGTCCAGCTTCCATCCGCCACCCTTAAATCGGGTTTTTCCCGAACGGGCGGCGTCGGCCATTTCTTCGAGTTGCGAAAAATTCTCCTCATTAAAGAGGCTGCGCACTGTGGTGTGGTAGGCCCTCGACGACTTCGTTTCAGGGTCATCCCCTTCCTCTCCCATGGAAGGCAGTGCCGTTTGAAGATCGAGAGTACGCGTCGAAATTACGTGATTGATTTTCTTAAGATGTTGCGCCGAGACCGAAGTGAAGATGCACAGAATGAGAACGCACGTAGAATATCTGGGCGAGAGCATGTGGGCGCTCCTGAAGAATTCGGGAAGAGCAGGTTATCACATTTTGGAAATTCTGGCCGTAAGAGCCCGTGAAACGGGCGCGGTCATGTAGCCCGCGGCGAGCCAGCCGTGGGATTGTGGCCAGGACAAATAATTTTGTGAGCCCCGGAGGGGCGAGGTCAGGATATCCCGGCGCCGCCCCTCCGGGGCTGGGCGAGCATTTGGGCGGCACGTGTGCCCATGGCTGGCCATGGGCTACATGACCGCACTGCTGTCCAAATTAGCAAACGCGCCGCGCGGCGAACACGGTTCTGCTCGTGCACGATCACGAATACGACGCCAAACTAACGATTTATTTTTCCTCGCCCCCTTGGGGGAGAGGGGGGACCGCAAGGCGGGGGGTGAGGGGGTCTTTACCAAGACGCACGCATCGTGTCGAAGCCGCAAAAACAAGTCAAAACACAAAATGCAAAAGGCAAAAGTGAGAACGAAGACCTCTGGCATTGTCTCCGTAGGCCCCGAAATTGTTGACCCCCTCACCCGTCCCGCCCCGGCTGGTGAATGCGCCGGTTGCGGGCCACCCTCTCCCCCAAGGGGGCGAGGGAACTGTCTTTCCTCGATCTCCGAGTGACATGACCGCGCCAGCTTCGCAGGGTTCACTAACCCACTTCCACCAGCGCCGTGCCCCAGCTCAAGCCCGCTCCGAACGCTGCAATTACTACCTTCATTCCCGGGCGCAGCAGGCCCGCGGCTTTGGCCTCTGACGCGGCAATCAGCCACGATGCTGAGGACGTATTTCCGTATTTATCGATATTGATAAAGCACTGGCTGGGGTCGATCTTCAGGCTTTCCATGAGCCTTTCCAGCAGCCGCAGGTTTGCCTGGTGAAACAGGAAAAGGCCGACTTGCCCAACTTGCAGCGAATTCCGTTCCAGCAGTTCGGTAATAGCGCGGGCGAGTTTGCGCACGGCGTGCAGGATGATGGTGCGGCCATCCATCTGAAGGGTGGAACCAAAATCCATTCGCAGGGCTTCCGAGAAAGTAGCGTCACTGGCGACCTGAATATCACGGATCACCAGCGGGCCGTTGCCGGGAGTCACCAGGCATGCGCCGGCGCCATCACCAAACAGAATGGCTGTCTCCTTCGCGCGCGATCCCTGCGCCAGAGCGCGCGTCATGGTTTCCGCCGCCACCACCAATGTCGGTCCCCACTGCTCGCACATCCGGTGGGCGAGCGCCAATCCAAACAGCCCGGAGATGCTGGCCAGGTGCAAATCGAAGGCCGGGATTCCGGGGGCGTTGATCCGTTTCTGAATCTCCGCCGATACACCGGGGAATTGCCGATGCGGTGTTCCGGTGCAGGCAATGATCGCTCCCAGCTTGTCCGCGGTAATTCCGGCATCCTGCAAACACGCCTTTGCCGCGCGCTCGCCCAGGTCGCAGACGGTTTCCTCCGCCGCCGCGACTCGGCGCGTCCGGATGCCGCACATGCTGACAATCCAATCCGGATCGACGTTGAATTCCGCTGCCAGGGTTTGATTGGTCAACACACCGTCGGGGAGGAAGTGGCCGAATCCTGCCAGGGCGGACATCTACGCGGCTCCATGGCTGCTCAGGTACGCAGCAATTTTTGCGATGGATTCGAATTTGGTAGGGTGAAGGTCATTGTCCGGCACTTTGACGTTAAACTCGTTTTCCAAGTCGGAAACGAAATCAACCAGGTCAAATGAGTCCAGAACGCCAGCATCGAAGAGTGAAACTTCGCGGTTGGCGGGGATGGGAGCTTTGGCGACTCGCGCCAGCGCCTCCCGGATTTTATCGTCCATTGTTATATTCCTTGCCGTAGCGTGGATTTTGGGAACGCACGGAATTGGGCTAATCTGAAGCGGCAGCCACCGTCTATCTCAGCAGATGGCGACCCAAACGCCGCCACACCAAACCAGCCATTACCGAAGGCGCATGCGTAACCACCTGCCGCGAGGGCAAGTCAACGCTGCGGTTTCCGCCAAGTATCATACTACATGTCACCGGAGCGCGAGGGTGTTCAGCTTGGAGGGTGCACTACCTCGGAGGCATCGCAGCGTCCACTTTTATGTCGTGCACCCCAGGTTGGACGCGATTGCCTAAGGTGACCGACATTCTGACTGTCTAGCTTGCAGACACTACCAAAAGGGTATACACTGACGGCCGGTCGAACCCAGGGCTAAACCAAAAAGTAATCAAATCTTGAGCAAAGAGGCGCAACCTGCGCCGAGAGGA
>JARLGN010000551.1 GCA_031292775.1 Acidobacteriota bacterium
CTGCTCGCCAAACAGATGCCGCGAATATTGGTAGACCTCCTGCTCAATCCGCAGAGGTCCCTGGCGAAGGTGATCCCAATACTCGTCGATGGCGCGGATGCGCACCTCGGGATGTTGGGCCGGGCAATACCGCATGTTGAAGAGCGTCTCGACGAAATTCAGTTTCCGTTCACGCTCAAACGCCGCGGCAAAAGCCTTCCCGCCAAAACGATCGCGGAAATTGCCGATCAAGGGATGCGGAACACTCATGTATCCAAATTCGTCGAGAGCGATGCCATCGAAGGGGACGTCACGATATTGGTCAAGCCGCTGGTGGATGACGCGAATGAATGCGTCACTGAATAAATCCAGGGTGTCATAGGTGTTTTCCACCATGATGTACGCCGTCATGCCCGCCATGGTGGAGCTGCCCATGATCCGAACCTGAACTACCCCCGCAGAGTTGACATCGGCCTGGGCCTTCGCTGTCGCGTCCTGCAACGATCCGGGTGCGTACTGGCCATCCGACGTTTTCTGGAAAACGTAGACGCGGAGAAGTTGACTTGCCACAGGCTTTCCTTGACGCATCTCATCCCTGAGCACAGTCACGCCTTCACCTTTGCCGTCGAGGGTCAGTTCTGTCTCCGCGATCGTGGTCTGATAGTCCAATGGGTCATCACTACCCCTGGACCACTTGAGCACTCCACGGTTCATCGGTAACTGCAAGCCCACTTTCAATCCATGCTGATGTGCTGCCGCCACCAACCTGGCGATGCCGTCATGCGTCGGAGGATCAAAGTCGTCGGTTCCGTTCCGGGCAGTCAAAAATGCGAGAGTGAAGGGGGAGTCACGCACGATGTGCTCCACATCTTTCAAGTACTGGTCATTACGCAGAGTTTCCGGCGTCAGAAACCAGTACAGCAGCTCCAGGTAGTTGGCATTGGGCATCACGTCTACAAATCGAATGTTAACTTTGGCCGAATCCGGCGACTTCTGGGCAGCGGACACAAGCCTACCGGCTGGTGCAAAAGTCACTAGGATGAGGAATAAGGTACAAAGAAGACTGTTATGGTGCAGTCCGAATCGGCGACCAGCATCAACGCATATGGACCTGCAAGTATCAATAGACATGGCCCTTCTTTCATACTGCTCTTGGGAAATTGCACCTACTGAGGTACGCAACATACCGTGACAGCTTACTCTTCGTAGCGTCGAGGCCCGGCGAGCGCGGAATCAACTACACAGTTATAGAACCTCGACGCTGAACCGGTCTCTTCATATTTGGAATATAGAATCCCGTCTCGGAAAAACGGTCAAGGGATATCCGTTTCCCTTTCGCAGCGGAAGCCGCTGTCAAATCCCGAGTTGGCCGGATTGTCCCGGATGCGGGCTGATACGCGGACATTCGCGGGAAAGTTGTTCCAGGATCCACCACGCAAAACATGGAACACCCCATTCGCCGGCCCCGAGGGATCATGCGCCGGGCTATTCCGATAGTATGTGTCGTCATACCAGTCAGCCACCCATTCCCACACGTTCCCCAGCATATCGAAGAGCCCAAAGGCATTGACGCGCTTTTGAACCACCGGGTGCGCCTGGCCCGCGCTGTTATGGTTGTACCAGGCGACATCGTCCAGATTGCCGTAGCGTGCCTCAGTGCTTCCCCCTCGGGCCGCGTATTCCCATTGCGCCTCGGTAGGCAGCCGCCCTCCTGTCCACGTGCAGTAATCGTTGGCGTCATACCAACTTACCTTCACAACGGGCATAACCTCGGCTCCCGACCCGCTGTTAGCTGTCAACGCGGAGGGGATTCGCCGTCCCGTAGCTGCGGCAAAACGCTTGTAGGCGCCCGCGGTAACCTCCGTCTGCCCCATCCAGAAACCCTTGGTGATCTTCACTTGGTGCGAGGGTCTTTCGTCGGGGTTGCACTCGTAATCTCCCGGCGAGCACCCCATCACAAAAGTCCATGGCGGAATCCAGACATACTTAAGTCCGTCTTTCGGGTTCTCGTGAACTCTCACTGCCGCTATTGGCGCCTTGATGTCGGCCAGCGGTGCGTCAATCATCGTCTCTTTACCCGCCAGCACAGTAATGTTTTGGTGGAAGTCCTTCTTGCCCTCTGCCGTAACCCGCACCTCGTGTGCACCAGGGACAACATCGTTGATCGTCAACTGACCATTGGCATCGGTTCTTCCCCGGCTCGCATTGTCCAGCGCGACGCGCGCGCCAGGCAAGGTTTGAACCTGAATGCTTGTGGGAAGGTCAATAAGATTTGCCTCAATCCTGGTTGTTTGCACCAGCACAACGGAGAAGTGCTGCTCAAAGTCTTTCTTGCCCGCGAGCGTAACTTTCAGCACGTGGTCCCCAAGTTTTGCCCTCATCGAGAGATCCCCTTGGGCATTGGCGTGGCCTTGAGGTTCTGCATCGAGAAAGATCTCGGCATTGGCGGAAGTCGCTACCACCACCTCTGTCATTGCCGTTTTACCCGCCTCATGCACGGCGGCAGTCAGTTTGTCGTCCGCACCCGCCAGGCGCAGGGTCTGGAGATACTCTTCGTCCGGCAGGAAGTCGATGCCGTGCTGCTTCACCAGCTCTTCAGCGCGCTCGCTGGGCACATGTCCTGTCACCAGTTCCAGTACCTGCTCCTGAGTTAAGGGCTTGGGCTTGGCGGCGCGCAGTGCTTGAATGACGGGCTCTTTTGCGCCTGCCTTCGTTAACTCCTGCAGGTAATCGTCGGTTAAATCAAAGCCGATACCATGATCGTGGATCAATTTGACCAGTGCGGGAGTGTCCATCCCGGCTTTCACCAGGGCCGTCACCTGGTTCTTGCTCATAGGTTCCGGGGCTTGCTGCGGGATGGCTGGCTGCGCCATGACGGCGAGAAAGATGACTAAGATGAGGAAGCGGCGTTTCATAAAGCGCCTCGGAGAATCGGGAGATCGGGTGGTCCAGTAATAGAGCGATCGGACCATTGGTTCATCGGGCCCTCGGCTCATTGAGGAGCATCAGGTCGGGTGAGCGTCCGGTAAGTGTACTCGTCTACCAAACGCAGGGGCATTTTACTCTCGTGGTTTTAAAGGGGCAACAGAGTTGGTGGTGGACACATGTTTCCGGGAAGAAACACCTCACCCGCCTTCCTCTGTCAGGCATACTCTTTTCATGGGAGAGGATTGGCTTTAGGGAGTTGCCGGCAACATTGCGATGCCGAGGCCTTGTTTTCAGATTTCACATTTCAGAATTCCGAAGACCGCCACGGGAAAAGCGATGATCGGTCAGCGATTATATTTCGGCGTGATGCCGCGCAGGCGCTTCCACACAGCGTCGCATCGTTCCAACACGGATTTATCCAGCCTGGGGCCGTCGGCAGCTTTCAGGTTTTCTTTGAGTTGTTCCACCCGCGAAGCTCCCACAATGATGGAGTCAACGACAGGTTGGGAGAGCAGCCACTGAAAGGCCAATTCCACCAGGGTTCTGCCCGCATCGGCGGCGATGGAGCGCAGTTCCTCCACGGCGGCGAAGTCGTCTTCAAGCCAGTAGCGATCCTGATACATTTTGTTGCCGTCGAAGCGCGTGCCGGGTGTTGGCCCGCTCTGCCGGGAGTGTTTGCCCGTCAGCAATCCTCCCGCGAGGGGGTTATAGGGAACCACGGCTACCCCGAACCGCCGGCAGAAGGGAAGGTATTCATCTTCAATACCCCGCGCAATCAGGTTGTACATCGGTTGGGAAATATAATAGGGATGGTAACCGCGTTTTTCACAAATCCACAGGATTTCCGCAACCTGCCACGCGGCGTAATTCGAAATAGCGGGAAAGCGCACCTTGCCTGCCTTCACCAGTTCTTCCATGGTCTCCAGAGTTTCCTCGATGGGAGTGGTATAGTCAGGCAGGTGCAGGTAATAGAGATCCAGATAATCGGTTCCCAAGCGCTGAAGGCTGGCGTCAACGGCCTTGAGTATAGCGGCGCGTGACAAGCCGTCATCATCGGGCGCATCGCCCATCCTGTTACGGACCTTGGAAGCCAGGATAACCCGGTCGCGCCGGCCTTTAAGCGTTTTGCCCAGGATGGTCTCCGCCGCCCCGCGATTGTAAACATTTGCCGTGTCAAAGAAATTGATGCCCGCATCAAAGCAGGTATTTACAATGCGGTGCGCGGTGGCTTCGTCGGTTTGGGAGCCAAAGGTCATGGACCCGTAAGACAGGCGCGAAACCTTGAGTCCGGTCTTGGGAAGTGTTCGAAATTCCATATCGTTCCTCCAAGGGCGTGCATCTAAGTTTTTGGTGCGGCATTGGGCGCGCCACCAGCCCGGAACGGCCATCCGGCCCAGCGGCGCGGCGGCACCCTTTTAAATCTCTCATTGCCCCGCCCTATATTACAATAGCTGGGTGTGCTGTAGAGGTGGCTGTAGATAATATCGAGCGAAAGCTGAAAATGCGGTACGCTACAGTCCCTCATGGTCGGTGGGGGGGAGTTCCGCTGGCGGTCAGAGGGCAAAGGTCTGGGCATCGAGCTTGCCGAGAAAACTGAAGGAGATTTCGCATAATGGACGAACAACAATTGACGAAGCAACTGCAGGACGAAGGGTTTGATGACGTTTACGTTTGGGAAGACGGCGCGGAAATGAACTATCCTCTCCATCAGCACCCTGACGTCACGGCCCGTATCATCCTGGCAGGCGAGATGACCATTACGCTGGACGGGCAAACCCGCAATTACAAACCGGGCGAGCGCTTCGATATCCCAGGCAAGACGCCCTACTCCGCACATGTGGGTCCGGAGGGCTGCAAATACCTCGTGGGAGAAAAGTGACAAGTAGTGACAAGTGACGAGTGGCGAGTGACAAGCTGGGTTTTCCTGGTGGGCTCATCACTCGTCACTTGATACTGGTCACGGCCCTTCTAACCTTTGCGCCATTCTTCCCAGTCTTTTCGTACTGCGTCCAGCATCTTTTTGGCCGCCTCATGAAGCCACCCGGGCTTGCGCTTCGCCAAGTCGCGGCGCACATTCTTGATTGCCGGTTTGCTTCCCCAATGGATATTGGCGGTTTCATAGCCCATGGAGTGAAGCAGGCGTTCCTCATCACGTTTCTTGGGGATTGCGGCCATTTCAATGCGCGAGCAATGGGGAGCCAGGCGGCGCACAATCCACCGGCCGCGCAGGTGAACGTAGGGATCAAG
>JARLGN010000552.1 GCA_031292775.1 Acidobacteriota bacterium
CCGACGACAACAGCCCCCAGCCTAAAGTTGTTTTTTGATTTTTGGGCCGGCTTTGTCAAAAGACACGTTCCAAAAACCGACGCCCGTTGGGGATGTGGGTGGCCCCCCACCCCCGATTACACCGGGCGGGGCGGTAGGGTTTTGGGGGACAAAACCGCGGGACATCGACCGAACTTGATCAAGGCGTTCGATGCTGTGAATGAAGGTGCTCCCTGGCTTTACGTCCCACCTTCACCACGTCACTTCCACCACTTCGTCGAGATCGGTCGGCGGCACACTTGGAAGCGTCAACGCCACGCGATCGCCGTCCACCTTCCATGTGGCGGATTGCCCGGTTCGCAGCAACTTCGCAGCGCTGGGAGCCCGCACTCCCGCGAGCGTGGCCGTCTGCTGCTGGCGCGAGAGGAAATGAATGTACCATACGTCACCCTTTATGGTTACGGGAGCATCGCTGCGCTCCGGATACGGTCCGGCCTTGACGTTGAACACCGAAGGCGCACTGTGCTTCATCCATCCCGCCATCTCATCGCAGATGGCATAGTAATCCGGCGACATGCTGCCGTCGGGCCGCGGTCCGAAGTCGGGAAGATAGTTTCCACCCCAGGCACGATTCCGCGCCAGGCGCTCGATGAGGTGGCTCGTAGGCCGGCAAGCGGCTTTTTCACCTCGCCAACTCCAGCCCACGCAAATCTGCTCGCACTGTTCCCAGACGCCTGCGGGCCGCTTGGCGGGATCCTTGGCTTCATAGTGTGTGTCGTAGTCTCCAAACTGCCGCTTGAGGGTGCTCCAGAGGCAGTACCGATCGTTTTGCACCATGTTGGGCTGAAGCTGGCGGGCGTAGCGATTCATGTCGTCGCCGTGAATATCGACGCCTGCCGGCCAATCGTAACCATCCCACCAGAACACGTCTATTGGCCCGTAGTTGGTCAGCAGTTCGCCCACTTGCCCTTTGACGTAGGCATAAAACTGCTCAAAGTAATTCTGCATTTCGCTCGCGGGCATATCCACGTACTTGGGAAGCCCGAGCTTCGTCGGATTTGAATGGTGCATTTCCGCATCCCGCCGCGGGAAGGCCCGATGCGGCCAGCCCCTCGGATTGTAATGCCAGTCCGTGGGTGAGTAATAAAAGCCGACCTTCAAGCCGTGCTTCCGGCACGCATCCACGTAAGGGCGCACCAAGTCCCGGCCGTTGAGATTCTGTTTGGTGCTGAAGTCACCGTACGCGCTCGGCCACAGGGCGTAGCCATCGCAGTGGCGCGTCAGGAAAACGCAATACTTGAAGCCGGCCTTTGCCGCCGCCTCCATCCACTTGTCGGGATCGTAATTCTGCGGATTGAACTGGTCAGCCAACGCATCGTATTTCTCCGGCGGCCAGTATTTATTGGGTTTGCCGATGTCCTCAAACAAGCCCCAGCCAATTTCGATGTTTCCGACGCTCGAGATTCCCCAGCAGATGAAAAGTCCCAGGCCATCTTTCGCGAACCATGGCTGACTTGGCACGTGAACCGCCAACTCCTCCGTTACCGACGTTATGATCCGGGGCGCGGCAAGTGACAAGGTTCCGGTCGCTGCGATTGTTTGGATGAAATTTCTTCGATTCATGTGATTGGTCCAGATCCCCTTTTAAATTTCGATTTCACCACGTCACTTCTACCACCTCGTCAAAATCCGTTGGCGGCACGCTTGGAAGGGCCAGCAGCACGTGACCACCCTGTTCCTTCCATTTCGCGGCCTGACCGGTACGAAGTACCTTCGCAGATTTGGGCGCACGTGTTCCTGTCAGGGTGACAGTCTGTTGCTTCCGCGAGAGGAAATGAACGTACCACACGTTACCCTTGAACGTCACCGGAACATCGCACTGCTCCGGATACGGTCCCGGCGTAACGTCGAACACGGACGGCGCGCCGTACTTCATCCATCCGGCCAGTTCGTCGCAGGCGGTGTAAAACTTGGGTGACATGGTACCATCCGGCCGCGGCCCAAAGTCGGGAAGGTAGTTGCCACCCCAGGCGCGATTCCGCACCAGGCGTTCGACGATGTGACTGGTGGGCTTGCAACTGGGATCGCCGCGATAACTCCAGCCGCCGCAAATAGTCTCGCACTGTTCCCATGCGCCGGTGGGCTTCTTTGCCGGATCCTTACCTTCAAAGTCGGTGTTGAAGTCGCCGAACGGCTTGTTGGGACCCCAAATAAAATATCGGTCGTTTTCCACGATGTTGGGCTGAAGCTGGCGGACGTATCGCTCCATTTCCTCCCCGTGGAGATTGATCCCGTCCGGCCATTCGTAACCATCCCACCATAGCAAGTCGATGGTGCCGTACCGGGTCAGCAGTTCCCCCACCTGCCCTTTGACGTAGACATAAAACTGGTCAAGGTATTTCTGAACCTCGGGCAGCGGCATATCGACCCACTTCGGAAGTCCCTGTCTCTCCGGATGAGAATGGTGCATTTCGCCATCGCGCCGGGGGAAGCCCCGATGCGGCCAGCCGGGCGGATTGTAATGCCAGTCGGTGGGCGAGTAGTAGAACCCGACCTTCAGACCGTGCTTCCGGCACGCATCCACATACGGCTTCACCAGGTCCCGCCCGTTGAGCTTCTGCTTGGTACCAAAATCGCCGAATTCGCTCGGCCATAACGCATATCCATCGTGGTGCCGCGTCAGGAACACGCAGTATTTGAAGCCAGCCCGCGCCGCCGCTTCCATCCATAGGTCAGGATCGTATTTCTGAGGATTGAACTGGTCGGCCAGCGCATCGTATTTCGTTGTTGGCCAATACGGGTTGGGTTTGCCGGCGTCCTCAAAGATGCCCCAGCCGATTTCAATGTTCGCCACACTCGAAATGCCCCAGCAGATGAAGAGGCCAAAGCCGTCCTGCGAATACCAGGGCTGAATCGGCCGATGGGACGGCGATGTGTCCACGGGGGTCGCCGTTATAATTCCAGGCGCTGCCAACGGCAGAGTGGCAGTTGCGGCAATAGTTTGAATAAAATCACGTCGATTCATATGTCTCCTCAACAAAATTGATGCTTCCGGATCAGGTCCGATTGCGGCTCAATGGCCCGCGGGCACCCCGCCAGTTCGTTTTTCCAGCCCCGCCCAGAAATCCAAGGTACCGTCATCCATGTGCAGGGGTGACAACTCCGGCTCGCAATCCTTCACGAAGGCTTCCCGCTGATAGAGCGCGCCCGGGCCGTCTGTGCCATAGAATACGCGCACTTGCTGCTTGTCGTATTCGGAATAGCCCGTCGAATATTTCGGGCCCATGGGTTCCATGCGCACCACGGTATCGCCTTTCCACGTCACCCGGTAGCGATAGCGGTGGAATCCCGGATTGCCAATCTCCACTTCTTCAGTCACGATCGGCAGCGGATAGGCAATTCGCAGCAAGTCTCCCTGGGCGCGCGGTCCCAGTTCAAGATAATTCCCAAAAACTTTGGCAGCAACCTTCACACCATTCAATTCAATCCTTACGTCCTTGGGCTCGACGAAATCCGGCACGCGCACCCGCACGGCGCAGGCTTGCTTGAGCTGAATGGTCAATAGACCCTTGAACGGCTGATAGCCCCGGATTTCCGCTTGCGGCATAAGCTTGTCAATGTGCAGGTTCACCGAAAGCGTGCCATTTTCGAAGCGCGCGGCGTTCTTCCATGCGATGAAGAGCGCGTGCATGCCGGAACCACCACAGCAATTCTGGAAGACGCGCGTTTTGTTGTGCAATTCCGGCCCACCCCAATGGTGCCCCAGGGTTTCGCAGGCCGCCAGAAAGTGCGTGGGTGAACTCCATCCCGCCCAACCGCCCTCCATGCGGCCGGCAATGTCACGCCGGGAGAATTGCGCGGTATCCGGCTGGCCGGAGCCGTCCTTCAGCCACGTGAGGTTGTGCGCCTGATTCTCGATCAATTGGTTGCGAACCACGCGCTCCACATCACCCCAGTATTCCGGGTGCCCGTGGTTGGCCAGCGTGGCGGCCAGCCCGATGTAATCCATCAGCGCGCAGGTTTCCGTACCCACAATATCACCCTGGCGCCCAATCGATTCCGGCAGGAAGCCGAAGCGCGTGCCCTGCGAACGCACATAACGATAGATGGCGTCCACGCGGCTGAACAGAACCGGGTCCCCGACGTAGAGCGCGTAGTCGGCGCTGCCCACCAGCGTGCGCAGGTTCCCATGCATGTGCCCGCCTTGCTTGAATTTGTTGTCAGGGGTAAAGAGTGGGTCGTCGCCGAATACCTTGTGAGCTTGCATCCCGGCCAGCTTCAGCGCCGACTCGTCACCCAGCACACGCGCGGCCGCCATCAGGCTTTTGATCTTAAAGCCGTCCAGGAAGCCGCCGCCCGTTCCACTGGAAGCGCGGGCCAACATGCTTTCAGTCATACGCAGAATGATTTTACGCAGTTCGGGGTCGGGGGCATCAGCGTAGGCGGTGACGAGCGCATACAGCGTCAACGCCTGATCTCCGGGGTCGGCGACATGGTGAGAATAGCTGGTTTCCGGCCGGGTCAGTAGTCCGCTCGCGGGATCGATATCACCCAGAATGTTCCGCCGCCAGACCGCTTCGATGGGTAAAGGCACGCCCGTCATGTGCCGGGCCATCACCACGCCCTGGTATTGCCGCGCCGTCACATCGCCGAAGTCCGGCCAATCGTGCGCCGCTTCGGCAGGCTCCGTCCAGAAGATGTTGAAGTAGGGCTGGCCGTTACTGTCGACCATGCGGTTGCAGTAGTTAAAGCTGCGCTGCATGTACGATTCGAGCGCCAATGTCTGGAATTGCGCGCTCCCTGAAGGTCTGGGCGAAGAATCCTGGGCAGGAGTCGTAGTCATCAATCCGCCGGCCACGCAAGCGGCAAGGGCGATCAGCGCTGGTAGAAATCGTGAAGGTCTCATGGGTCAACCTCGCTGCGGTTTCGGAAGGAACCAAGGTGAGGCGGGGGCAGTATTCCACAATAATCACGGAGTACAAGAAAAATCGACGGGCTGGGTACAGATGTGGTGAGGGAGTTCATGCCAAGTGGGAAATCATCTGTCAGAGCCGCAAGTGTAAGCCCAAGGGCAAAAGTGAAAAGCCCCAAGCTTCGGTGGTCGCTAAGTAGCCCCCAGAGTTTTTAACCCCCTCACCCGTCTCCGTCGGCTGACGGACTGGTGAAAACGCCGGTTGCGGCCCTCTCCCCCAAAGGGGCAAGGGCGATAAATTCCTTTCGACCGCCGCTTCAAGACGATGCGGGAAAATTGGTTAACTCGTCTCTGGCAACATCACGGGAGCCAGTTTCTCCATGTGCCGCGCGATTTGGCTCTTCGCCGTCAAATCCCAGAGCGACGTTTTCATGCGCCGCATGGCGAGCACGGCAGTGATCCAGGCCTGCGTCCATCCCGTTTCGGTGGACCAGACTCCCCAGCCCCAATCCGAGTTGCTGGCCCAGTAGTCCCAAAGTTTGTAATCGAAAGCGCGGAACCACGCTCCGTCAAGTTCGGGGTGGACTGAGGAGCTGGCCTGGATGCGGCACAGGAATTCCGCCAGTTTGGCTTCTGCACGCAAATAAACGGGGTCGCCGGTGGCGGCAGCGGCTTCGTGCAAGCCGAGAAAAGCAAAGTTGGTGGTATAGAGAAGGTCGCAAGCCGGGTCGCCGTTCTGTTGAATCAGCGACGCTTCCCCCGTTCCATAACGCTCGTTGGACTTGGGTGGGCCATACTTGCTTTCGGTGGCCGCGCCAATCTCTTCGCGTAGAGCGCCGCATTCGTCCTGGGAGGCCAGCAGTTCTTTCGCCATGTGCTTCAGCCATTCCCGGTGCTCGGGGGTATCCTCCACTCGCACCAGCCACGCCAGCGGCAGCAACATGCGGGCGCGTTCCTGTTGGATGCCATTGGTCCAGCGCCATTTGTCCGGGTAAGCGGCAAGTGTCATGCGAATGGCATTCTTAGTCCTGTCCAGAAACCTGGCGTCGCGGGTCTTGTCATACGCCCAAAGGAAGCATGCCCACAAATACGCCTCGAAGTGGGGCGCATAATTGACCGATTGATCCTCGTAGAAGAACCGCCAGCCCTGGGCTTGCAGCCTCTTTTCGTCCAGGCTGTTCTCACGGAAACCCAACTTCCCGGAGGTCCGCAAATTGGCCAACAGGCAGCGCAGTAATTGCTCGTCCCAGCGGTCAGTCTTGAGAAGAGCACTGGCGCCAATGGTTCCCAGCAAGCTGCGCGCGTTGTCATCGCCGTAGTAGACTCCCGTGGAGTCAGGCAGGAACCACCCCACGAGCCCGAAAGACGGACTTGCCGGATCGTTCCGCGGGCCTTGCGCGAGCTCCGAGAGGGAATAGATGAAGTCATTCAGATTGGCGGCAATCTCGCCATCCCGCCCCTTGCCGCTGAGCACCGAGGAGCACGCCATTGTCAAGGACGTTTCCCCCGAGCAGTCATTGCGGCGGCCCCAGCCCAACAATTGGCTGCCATCGTATTCGATGGCATTGGAAAACCCTTCCATCACACCTTCCCTACCGTCGCCGATGGGCCAATCAGATGGAGGTGGTGGTGAAGCGTGGCCCAACCTCTCGCGTTCAATCACCTTGGTTTTCCAGGAAGCATCAACGAACAGTCTTGCTTTGCTGTACCACTCCACTCCCTTTTGAAAAGCGTCCAGCTCAGCGTTTTCCGGCAAGGGTTGGTGGGGCGGAAAAGCCGGGCTTACACTCGCTTTGAACTCCCCCAGGCTGAGGCGGGCATCAGGGGTTAACCAGTTAAGAATCCAATTCCAGACGAGGCCCCACAACTTCGTAGGCGAATAACGTCCCGTAATGAAGTGGCTGAGCTTCGTGGTGGCCACCATCACTTCTCCCTCTGAAGTCTTGAAGAGGATTGGCCTGACTCCCTCGGTGGGAAGCCCGTAAATCGCCTTCTCAAAACCCGCTGCCCGCGCCAGAACCAGATCCGCGTTGGCGAATTCCACCGGCACATAGCGGCCATCGTGGAAATCAAGAATCTGGAGCTTTTCCAGAGAGGGGTTGAATGCATTAGACGCGACGAAAACGCGCTCCAGCAGGTTGTCGTAATGCCCCTTGGCGATTCCCCTCGGCGCACCCACCTGCAACCCCGGCACATACGATGGGAATTCAACATACAGTCGCAGCTTCTTTTCCGCTGCTTTTTGGAAAATC
The DNA here is from genome assembly GCA_031292775.1 of Acidobacteriota bacterium. Classification (GTDB taxonomy): domain Bacteria; phylum Acidobacteriota; class Terriglobia; order UBA7540; family UBA7540; genus Bog-366. The sequence continues at coordinate 7,144 of JARLGN010000552.1, forward strand.
TCGCCATCAAGTTGGGTGGGTTTTGAAGGGTAACCCTCCGCCAGGATCAGGACGCCGGAGCCGCGCGGAGCTCGCGCCACGGCAGTTTCCGGCCCGTCATAGCGCGGAAGTGTATTGGCGCCCAGTGCCAGCAGTTTGTAGAGATCATTTGCGGCCGAACAGCTAAAGACCAGCGGCGAAACCATTGGGGCGCGCTTCCCCCAAAGCATCTCTGCTGCGGGAAAAAGACTTAAGGCCTTCAATACATCACGACGCCTGCAGAAATTGTTTCTAACCATTTGGCTTGTCCTTATCAGTGAAAGGTATTAAGAATCGCTTGGGCAGTTCCGCTTTCTCTGAGTCCCAAAGGACCGATCCTTTGGGGTTTACCCCATCCGCTCCGCCGCTTGCAGCAGTGCGCGGATGTATCCGTAGCAATACGCGAATGACTGCAACCCTCCGGGATCGTTGGGCGCCTGGGGCACGTGGTCTGGCATCAGCAGATAGGGATAGCCAACCTCGATGTAGGCCTGCAGCGCTTTAACCATGTCAACGTCGCCTTCGTCGGGGTAAACCTCCTGGAAATCATCGCGGCGGCCTCGGATATTCCGAAAGTGTACATTGAAGATCTTCTTCCGCTCACCGAAATAGCGGATTACATCGAAAATTTCCTTGCCGGGATCATTCAGCATTTCGGAAACGGTACCCTGGCAAAAATTCAGTCCATGATAAGGACTTTCGTTGATGGTGATGAATCGCTTCAGCCCATCCACGGTGCCCAGCACGCGCACCACTCCCTGATAGCCTTCGGGCGGCATGCCGGGATCGTGGGGATGGCACGCCATCCGAATTTTGTACTCATTGGCAACGGGAATCACGTGCTCGAGGAAATATGTTATGCGCTCCCAAAACATATCGGCGTTCACATGCCCGGCACGAGTGAGCAGCGGGTTGGGATGCGCTTCTTTGAGCCGCCACGTGCTATACGTCGCGTCGCCCCGCCCGGGAGTTCTCTCCGTACGCACCACACCCAGCAGGCTCATGTTGTACTTGATGGAGGGAATGCCCACGGTGGCGCAGTTGCGGATGAGGTTTTGGATGGCTTCGATGTCACGATCGCGTTCGGGACTGTTCGCCAGCACGATGGCGCCATGGGGCGTCTGATCAATATGCGAGGATTCCAGAAACGGTGGGGCGATGCAGTCAATGGAAATGCCGTTCTTCTCCCCGAGTTCACGCAAGCGCTTCAGTTCGTCCACGGTGGCGTAAAGACGCCCGTCGCCGATCTCCGGATAACCACAAATGTTGTGGATGCCATAGCGCGCGAAAAACTTGAGGTGAGTATCATTGGTGGGAGCAGACTGGCACCCGAGTTTCATCAGGACGCTCCGGCCCGCGCCAGCACGTGAGGTGCTACCACCGTTCAGCACCATCGCGGCAGCGCCCGTGGAGGCAATGAATTTTCTACGATTCATGTAAAGGCTCCCTTCGGCGCGCACTTGTAGAGCTGACCTTTAGGTCAGCACTCAAAGGCCGAACGCCGTTCGGCCCTACAAACAGGTGCCGACCTAAAGGTCGGCGCTACAGCTTAAACATCAATCCGGTAAAGGTATGCGTCGCCAACCCAGCCATCCTTGAAGGCGAACATGCGGGTCATATGCACGGCGATCTGATGCGTCTCGCGGTCCTCACGGGCATAGAAATTTGAAAGCATCAGAATGTCGGATTCACCCGGCTGCTGATCATCCACCACAATCAAGCTGTCGCGAATCAGCAGGCCCGTGTTCTGGTCCACCTCGCCCACGTAGAACGGGCGGCGCGGCAAGTCTACCCGCGGATTGTCGCGGCTGATGTTCCCCAACCAGTAGAGTTTTCCATTCGAGTGGCGCAGAAGTTGCGAGCAGGAACTGGGGGAATAGAACGATTCGCCAGAGTTGTAGGTCCAGGGGATGGGCGCTGTCCAGTGCCAGCCGCCGTCCGAGGAATAAGAAATCCAGCGGTAGCCTGGCAGCTCCCCTTTTCTGTCGTTGGCCCCGCGCATCACCACGATCAGTCGGCCGTCAGCCAGAGTCGCAAGCGTTCCCTCAATCATGCCGCGCTTGGAACGGGCCGGATCGCCTTTGATCAGGTCCGCCATGCGCCATACCAGATGCTTTCCCTTCCATCGGGCGTGCAATATCGCCACATCCGTGTAGGTGTACCCACCGCCGGGGTTGTACAATTTGCCTTCGGCATCGAGAGGAGCGATTTGCACCGGCAGAAGGATTGAGCCGTCCTTCAGCGTAATGGGCAATGACGGAACATCGCCCAGCATCACGCAGTTCTTACCGGTATAAACACCAGGTAGCGGATGGCGCGTGTCGAATTCCCTTCCCTGCTGAATCACCTGATGGACGGCGCCCTCTGAGGAGTAGAACACACTCCACTGGCGCATTCCTTCGATGGGATCGTCGGTCGGCAGTACGCCCTCGTTCCAAAACTCCATGTAACGCCCGGTTTTGGGATCCACATACCCGGCGCGCGGATGCAGCCGCCAAGTGCCTTCCGGCCGTTTTTCGCGGATCTTCTTTTCGGTGGGCTCACTCCAGGTATGGCCGTAGTCGGTTGAATGGCGAAGGTAGACAACGTCGATTGTATCAGAGCGGCTCGAGCGCGCCTCCATAGAAACCATGGCGCCGCCCGTGGCTTCCGTGTAAAACGCATAGGCGCCCACCGCCGTACCCTTGCCGGGAGAGCGG
>JARLGN010000072.1 GCA_031292775.1 Acidobacteriota bacterium
ACAACCCGCAGAACATGCAGCGCGAAAGATCGTAGGTAAACGTAGTCAGCCGCTTCTTGCGATCCTCCGTGCGCGCCCAACCCACCACAATCAGATTCTCCGGGCAGGCAATCGAGCACAGGTTGCAAGCGATGCACAGGGTCTCGCCCGATTCGGGATGATTATTCAGACGTGGCGCGCCACGGTAGCGCTCGGCCACCGGCGGCCGCTCCAGGGGATACTGCTCCGTATAAGTGGCCGCCGGGCGCTGATAGGAAAACGTCAGGCGTAGACCTTTAAGGAGGTCGATCAGAAATATCCGCCGGAGAAAATCCTTTAAGTCCATCGTCACCTGCCCAGCCAGGTTACAGTCGTCGCCACATGGTGGGACAACCAAAAATATCGGCCCACTGCCGTCACAATCAGGTTCGCCAGCGCCAGGGGAATCATCCACCGGCAACCAACGTCCATCAACTGGTCATAGCGATAACGCGGGAAGGTTGCGCGATACCAGATGAAGGCATAAAGGAATGCCAGCACTTTGGCGCCAAACCAGAAAATACCTTGAATGGCACTGAGAACCGGCGGGTAAGCCACCAGAATCGCCAGCACCACGCAGCCCGCGGCGAGCACCATAAAGAAGTAACGGTCCAGCGCGATGGAACTCTTGAGTCCCAACCAGAGTACAAACACCGCAGCTCCCAGAAACGCCACGATGGGCGTGAACTTCAGGAAATCCAACGCGGCAAAGTTGGCAAAGGGCCGCAGCCAGCCTCCCAGAAACAGGGTGACGGCGATGCACGACACCACCACCATATTGGTGTATTCCGCCATGAAATAAAGGGCAAAACGAAAGCCGCTGTACTCCGTATGGAAGCCGGCGGTCAGTTCCGATTCCGCCTCGGGCAGGTCAAAGGGGTTGCGATTGGTCTCCGCCACCGCCGCGATTAAATAGATTATAAAGGCGAGCGGTTGCAGGAACACGTTCCAAACGCCCATGCCGAATTGCCGGTTTACAATGTCAACCATGCTGAGGGAATTGGAAATCAGTAGCACGCCTACCAGCGCCATGCCCGCGGCAACTTCATAGCTCACCAGTTGCGCGGCCGAACGAAGCGCTCCCAACAGGGGATAATGGCTGTTTGACGACCACCCTCCCAAAATGATGCCGTAAATCCCGAGAGAAGAGACCCCCAGAATAAAGAGAAGGCCAATGTTGATGTCAGTCACAAAGAAGTTGCCCGCGAAGGGAATGGCAGCAAAAACCGTGAAGGCGGCAAATATGCTGATGGCAGGCGCCAGCAGGAAGAGCCACTCATCCGCCCCGGCTGGAATGATGTCCTCTTTGAGCAGCAGCTTCAATCCATCCGCCACGGGTTGCAGCAATCCCCACGGCCCCACCCGCATGGGCCCCAAGCGCGCTTGCATGAAGGCCAGGACCTTTCGCTCCATGTAAACCAGGTAAGCAACAATTCCCGACACGACGGCAAATACAATGAGAATCTTGATGAGGGCAAGCAGCAGCGGGGTCGCGGTGACGAATTTGAAGGCGCTCTCAGCCATATTTTAGGTCCGAAGCCAGCTCTTGGTGATTGGCGATTGTCGGCGCGCCCCCGATGGCAGGAAATCATCAAAGGCGTCGAGCACTCAATCGCCGATCACCAATCACAAATCACCAATATTACCTGTCCACTTCTCCCAACACGATGTCGATCGTACCGATAATTGCAACAACATCTGCAATCAGATGGCCGCGCGCCATCTTATCCAATGCCTGCAAGTTAAGAAGCGACGGCGGCCGCACGCGCACACGATAGGGATTGACGGTCCCATCGCTGACAACGTAATAGCCAAGCTCACCTTTGGGCGCCTCGATGGAATGGTAAACCTCGCCCGCCGGCGGTTTGATGACTTTTCCAACTTTTCCAAAAATCGGTCCGGGCCCCAGGCGTTCAACACATTGGCGAATAATCCGCACCGACTGGCGCATTTCCGCCATTCGCACCAGGTACCGGTCGTAGGTGTCGCCGTGCTCACCCACCGGCACATCGAATTCAACTTTGTCGTAGGCTTCGTAAGGCTGGGCTTTGCGAATATCCCACTTTACGCCCGACCCCCGCAGGACGGGACCGGTCACCCCGAGGGCGATGGCGTCCTCCGCCGACAGGATCCCGATGTTTCGCGTCCGCCGGATCCAGATGCGATTCTTGGTAAGGAGCTGCTCGTATTCATCGATCTTGGGCAGGAAGTAGTCGCAAAACTTCACCACATTCCTTTCGAACCCATCATAGAGATCGTATTGCAGGCCGCCGATGCGAAACGCGTGCGTGGTGAGGCGCGCTCCACAGTACTCCTCGAAAATCTTCAGCACTTCCTCGCGCTCGCGAAAAGTATAGAAAACCGGCGTCATGGCGCCGATGTCCAGCGCGTGCGTCCCCAGCCAGATCAAGTGGCTCGCAATGCGCTGCAATTCCGCCAGAATCATCCGCGTGTACTGAGCGCGGGGAGGGATTTCCACACCCAGAAGCTTCTCCACCGCCTCCACGTATCCCATGCCATTGGTTACGGCGGCACAGTAATCCATGCGGTCAACGTAGGGAGTGAATTGTGCGTAAGTGCGGTTCTCGGCGATTTTCTCAACGCCGCGGTGAAGGTATCCGATGATGCATTCCGTACCCAGCACGCGCTCGCCATCAAGCCTTAATTTTACGCGCAAAACTCCGTGCGTGGCCGGATGCTGCGGCCCCATGTTGATAACGAGTTCGTTGGCGTCGAGGAATGTGGCTTCCGGCATGATTTAAAGTGCGTCCTCAGATACTTGACCAGCTTTTTCGTTTCTCACCGGTCTCTCGTTACGTTCCTGGTGGTCTTCCTGCTCGTCACTTGTCACTCGTCACTTGTCACTATTCTTCACTGTCCGCTTTTGATTCCCAAGTTGGCCTTTACCCAAGCTTCGTCCTGCTTCAGGATGTCGTAGTCCTTGCGCAGGGGGTGCCCCACCCATTCATCGGGCAGCAGAATCCGCTTGAGGTCCGGATGACCTTCAAATACCACGCCAAACATGTCGTAGATCTCGCGTTCAAGCCAGTTGGCAGTGGGCCAGATGCTCGTAACCGAGGCAACTTTTTCTTCGGCGCCCAATTGCACCCTTAAACGCAGACGCGTGTTCCCTTCGAATGTGTACAGATGATAGACAACGTCAAATCGTCTTTCGCGCTTGGGATAATCCGCCGCAGTTTCATCCGTCAGCAACGTGTATGCGCCACCGTCAGGGCCCTTGAGAAATTGGCAAATGGCCACCAGGTGTTCCTTCGCCACATTCAACGACGGCATATTGCGGAAGATCACCGCCTCGCTGATTGCGCCCGGAAATCTCTTTTGAAGTTCATCCAGCAGCGGACTTGACCAGGGATCAGGTTTGACGGGAGCTTTCGGCGCAGCAGGCTTGGGTGGCACCGCGGCTGCTGGCTTGGGCGGAGCTGCGGCCGGAGGTTTGGCAGGCGCGGCAGGAACACCACTGCCCGCACCCGCAGGAGCGGGTGACTTGGATGGCGCGCCAGCGTCTGGCTTGGCTAGTGAGCCTCCCCCTACGCCCTCGGCCGCCTTGGGCGGCTCCTTTTTTTCGTCAGCCATTCGCCTTTGGTGGTAACCGGTGAGTCTTTACGTCCCACTTATAAACGTTGAATTTTCGCATACGACAATCGGCATGTCAATAAAAGTAAACTAGATTTAGGGGCTGGGTGCTGGGGACTAGGGGCTGGGTGGGAGGTGCCAGGTGCCAGGTACTGGGTGGCGGGGGTTGGGTGCCAGGTCAGGTTCATTGTTTTTGGTTGCTAATCAGATGTAACAAACTACGTACCCCGGACAACAGACAGCACTTCCTGACACCTTTTTCTTGCACTTGATTGATATAGTCTCGTGGTATATACTTCAACCAAGGAGATAATTACGATGGCCAAGACGGGAGTTGCCAAGTTGTTCCGCAATGGACGCAGCCAGGCTGTTCGGCTTCCCCGGGAGTTCCGCTTTGAGGGGGACCGCGTGCGCGTGCGGAGGGTTTCGGGTGGGGTCCTTCTCCAACCGTTCATCGCCGACACCGCAAAGTGGTTTGAGGAAATGGACCGATGGACGGCAGAACCTTTCATGGTAAGTGGGCGTAAGCAGCCCAAAACCCCACAAAGAGAGATCTTCAAGTGAACTATCTGCTCGATACGAACGCGTGCATTGCTTTGATCAATGGCAAGCCGTCGTCCGTCCGCAACAGACTCTTAACGGCCATCGCTGCGGGCGGCAGAGTATTTGTTTCTTCCATCGTGGCTTTTGAACTTTGGTACGGCGTCAGCAAGAGTTCGCAGCCGGAAACCAACCGCCAGCGCCTCGAAGCACTCTTTGCCGGTCCCATTGCACTTTTGCCATTTGACGATGATGATGCCCAATCTGCGGGCACGATTCGGGCGGCCTTGGAGGCTCTTGGCAAACCGATTGGCGCGTATGATTTGTTGATTGCTGGGCAGGCGCTCCAGCGCAAGATTACCTTGGTCACGGCAAATGTTAAGGAGTTCGCAAGAGTCAAAGGACTAACCTGGCAGGATTGGTCTAAACCGTCTTAGATTTTAGCCCTTCGGCAAGAAAGCGTGGAGGACGTCTTTCAAGCGGATTCGCTGAGCAGCGCTGCCTTCTGCAATCCCATCATCTGAGCGTGAGAGGTCGCAACGCGACGGGTCGGGACGCATACCTATAAGTCAATGTATGCGCCACCCGTGCGCAGACAGAAGCCCTTTTCTCTGTGGTCTCTGTGCGCTCTGTGGTGAGTCCTTTCTTCGCGGGTCATTTCGCATCTTAGCGCTAATGGGCCGCTGACCCTAATCCCTGGCAAACTCCGGCATTGATTTTCCCCTTCCATTCGGATACCGTGCGAAATGGAAAAGCGCCCCGGCGAGCGGCCCTTTCAAGGAATGGCCGTAGGGCTGGATGGAAGCCAAACTCGAAACTTGGAATCCTGCGCTGGTGCGAATTCCCCCATCAAATCCCCAAGTTGTAATTTCTCCAGTTCCTTTGGAACTGAGGAGGATCGATTCTAATGAAACCATTGCTGTGCCTTTCCTGTTTCCTCATGATGGCTGGAAGCGCGTTTGCCAAGCATCCGGAATCTCCCGCGCAAACCCTCGCGGAACGATACGATAAGCTTTCATGTGCCGTTGTACAGATTACGTTTGACGGGGGAACTGGAACCGGATTTTTCATCAATGCCAATGGCGACGTTTTGACGGCAGCGCACGTTGCTCTTAACCGGGTGTTTTCGGACCAAGCCGACGGCCAGACGAAAATGGACATCAACTATAAGCCCGGGCTGCGAATCATCCATGAGGGCAAACCCCTGGAACCGTTGTCACTTCCAACCCTGCTGCCTACCGACGTTTTGCGCGCCAAGGAGGACCTGGCCATCCTCCGAACCGGGCAGAAGACAGATTGCTCTATTCCCCTTGATGAAAACCCCTCCGACACTTACATTGGCCGTCACGTGATAGCGATCGCCTATCCGCTCTCCGTTCCCAGCAGCGCCCTCTATGAGGGTTTTATCAGCGCCAGGTACCAAAACCTCCCCATACCGATTGCCACGGTAAACAACAAGCCCATCTACCCAACCTATGATGTTCTCCGCATTCAGATGCCGTCTACTACCGGAGCCTCGGGAGGTCCCATCATTGGAGACGATGGCCGCGCGATTGGGGTGCTCACAGAAAATCCCGTCTTCTGGTCCAACGATCTCAATGCGCTTATTCAGCTCGGGGGGCAACAGGAAGGTGTATCCAACTCTGCCGCTTCCGAGCAGCCGAAAATGTTGGCAAAGCTGGCATGGGTCATGAAGGAGTTTCTAACCTCCGGCGCTGGGTTTGCGGTGCCTGTTTCTTATTTGGAGGGACAGGGGCAAAAGCAGGCACAATCGGAGAGGCCGAAAGCTCCACCCCGTGCGGCAAAACCGTGTCGGCTCGGATCCTTATTCGGTTGCTACCAGTATCCCACGCATTAGCGGGAGGATCTACCCCCTCGACGCACTACAAGTTATGGCTACGCCAATAGTTCCGGCGCTATTCGGGATTTAATCTTTAAGGTCGCCTTCGCATCAAGTGGGAGCCACGTGGCCGTGTAACGGCCAACCTGCTGTTGTGCGTGGCAGGTAACTGGTGGTCGAAGCGGCGGAAGAGACCCCTCATCCGGCCCGCGACGGCTGGTGAGAGCGCCTGTCGCGGTCCACCTTCTCCCCTCGGAGAAGGTTGGAAATATCTCGGGGCACGCATGCGCCCGCTTGAAACAATTTCCCTCTCCGCAGGGGAGAGGGTGGCTCGCAACCGGCGCTTTCACCAGCCGGGGCGAGTCGGGTGAGGGGTCACTTCTTCGCGTTCTCCCCCATCATACCTACAACCTTCCGCACGAACTCGGCGAGGTGTTCCAGCACCATCGCATTTGGAATACGCAACAATCGAATGCCGAGGGTCCGCAGATAATCTTCTTTGGTGGCATCTCTGCGCGTCTGGTCGATCTGCGAGTGAACCCCGCCATCAAGTTCAATGGCCAGCCGATGTTTGAAGCAATAGAAATCGAGGACCCAATTTTCCAGGCGGAATTGACGGCGGAATTTCGCGCCCAATCCACGATCACGGAGCAGGTTCCACGCGGCCTTTTCCGCCTCCGTGGGGGTGGCTTGCAACTCGCGAAGGCGCACAGTGGGGATACCCATCGGCTGATTATACCCGTGCAGGTGCCAAACACCGGGTGACCAGTGTGGACTGAGAGGCAGGCTGAACCGGTGCAGGATTGCGCCCGGCGGCAGGCCGTTGGGGCAATGTCCCAGGCCTGCCGCCGTCACAATCATCTCTTAGGGCTATTTTGTTTTCCCGAATTCGCGCCCGCTTTGACCTGGTGAACATGATGCCGGTTGTGGCGGGCAACCGCCTTGGCAATCTCCTGCGCGGAGAGCGTGCCGTGATTGCCGGCATGCAGCACATCGCTAGCGACGTTAGAGTTTGTTTCCATCATTAATTTCACAGCCTCCTTGACTGTAGATCAATACACAACCGCCTTCAGTGGGAGGTCGGGTCCGGGCCGATTGCTGTGAGCTTTGGTGTAGCTCGGAGAGGACATTCGCTGAACAACACTCTTGGCTTAATTATACCCCCTTGGCCGTTGAATAGCACGCGGGCGAAAGTAACAATTTCGAATTGATTGACAGGCCATCGCGTTTACAGTCCCGGTAATCTCCAACTGACCACCACCAGCACCGATGGCCGCCCCAATAGGTTAGGGATTGGGAATG
>JARLGN010000553.1 GCA_031292775.1 Acidobacteriota bacterium
GCTATCGCCATGGTGCGGGTGCTGTCATCAATCGTTGCCGGAAGACCGAACCCATCTTCCAGCATGTCCCGCAAAGGAATATTTCTCCATTGGGCCATCTGGCCGGGGCGGGGAAATGACAGAATCATCCCATGTTCACTATCAACGATGCCGGAGTGCGCCATGCCAATTCCCCTGATGAGACTTCTTGGCACTCCGCATTCGCATCGGACCTTTTGAATGGTCTCAAAGGCTCGTTCCAAGGTACTTTGCCGGCCTTCTGAAACTTTTGAGGTCGTTTCATGGCAATAAACCAGGCGCCCGAGCATGTCGGCAACGACGACCCGCAACATGTACGAGCCCAGATCCACTCCAATGAAGTAGGCAACGTCGTTGCGTACTGATAATGAAACGGGCCGGCGGCCCAGGGGCGTGGAGTTCTCCCCTGATTCGACGATTAGGGCTTTGTGCAAAAGGCGATTTACAATTCCTCCCACACATGCGGCGCTCAGTCCGGTGCGTTTGGCTAATTCGATTCGCGATACGTTGTTGTTCTCGTAAATGTGTTGCAGTACGTTTAATTCATTGCGTGCTGATTTGCCATGGGCCTTGGGCAAAGGCGCCTTTCGTGGGTGCTTCGAGCTTACTTGTTCGCGTTCTTTCTGGGGCATCTTGACGTTTTCTCCCAAGCTTTATTCCCAAGGGCCGGAATTGGCACGCTTCTCGCCATGGGTGAGAAAGGGCATCCTGTGAACCCAAACCCTTCCGGCTAATCCCCAAGAACCACCCAACATGGGGAGAAATCCACGCCTATGACGCAATTTCATTCATAAAATATGCTTTGGGAAGGAAGAAATCAAATAAAATCTGCAAGAAAAGGGGGGAATGACGAATGAAAGTCATTGTCCTAGTGCTTACTTATATAAGTCAGCGACATTAATTCGCCGGGGGGAGGGAAGCGCGGCGCTTTTGCTCCACCGCCGGACAGGGGAGAGCGTTAGGGGCTCCATCCCCTGAAGCGACGTGGCTTCAGGGCCTGATGGCCTTCCCCCCGTCCTCCTTAGGCGGAGGTTCGGAAGCCCCGCCTTGACCAGAGTGCAAGATGATTTTGCCAACCCGACACGAGCCGGGATTCTCCGCATGATCGGCCGTGCCCACAGCAGGAGGCCCCGGTGTCGCGGAGATTTGGCTTGACAGTTTTGAAATATAGATGTAGAAATTTGTCCATAATATTGGGCAGGTTGATTCATCTTGGTATTAAATGGTTCCATTGAACCTTCACTTTGTCGAGCTTGCCGGTTGCCATCGAGGCCTTGCTGAACCATGTGGGTAAAGTCTACAACACATTCAACCCGGCGCAAGAGGCAGTTCACCCGAGCGGGCGGTGACGGAAGTACGCTGCCAGGCAGCTCTGCGCGGGTTCCAACAACGTCGGCCACGGTGAAGTAGCGGGCGCATGGCCGTCGCGTAGCGCGCAAAGAGTCAGTTGTTTCCCGCCACCAGCCGCACGAAGCTGACGGGTTCCTTATACCCTCCAGTTTCCTAACTCTCAGGGGACACCACTTGACGCGGAAAAGCGTGCCGGTTACGCCATTTGTGAAATTACGCGCCGTGGAAGTTCAAACCTGCTGGGTTCACACGATATTGCCGGATTCCCAGCCATCCAAGCCAAACGGGAGAGTCCACCTATGATCAAATCAGGGAAGGCAGTAAAACCATCCCTTCGGTTATACACATGTTTATTAACTTCACTACTGATTCTTGGGGGAAGCAACTTCCGCATGGCGGCAGCGCAATTTCGTGCCGCAGTAGTGAAGATTGATATCACACCCGATAAGCCGCAATGGCTTTTGGGCTACGGTCCGCGGCAGTCCACTGGTGTGCATGACCATCTCTTCCATCGAATCGTGGCGATGGATGATGGCACCACGCAGTTCTACCTGATTTCCACCGATATCTGCCTGTATTCTCCCTCGCTTTATGACCAGGTGGCGGGCGAAATCGAGAAACAAACAGGTATCAAGCCCATGCAGATTTGGTGGACCACAACCCACACGCATGAGGCGCCGGAAATCGGACCTCCCGGACTGGGCTCCGTTTTCATGGGCGAGCGCTACGAGCACGACCATAACACCGAGTATTCCGCCTGGGCTGAGAACAAGCTGATTGAAGGGGTGAAAGAAGCGCGGGCCAAGCTTGAACCGGCGCGGTTGGGCGTCGGGTGGGGAATGGCAATGGCCAATATCAACCGGCGCGCACGGGATGAGGAGGGTGAAGCTTTCCTGGGACTGAACCCCGATGGGCCGGCGGACCGCAAAATCGGGTTGCTGCGGCTGGAGAAAGCCGATGGGAGCTTATTGGCTCTGGTTGCGAACTACGCCATGCACGGTACGGTTTTGGGGGACGCGAATAATATCATCAGCGGTGACGCCCCGGGAATTGTGGCGGATTACGTGGAAGAGAAACTGGGCGCGCCCATGCTTTACATCAACGGCGCGGCAGGTAATATGGCTCCGATCTACACGGTCTACCCGGATTTCGAAAGCGGCCACCTCAGCCAGTTCAGGGCACTGCTGGGAGACAAGATCATTGCCGCATATCGCCAAATGGGCCCCACCACTGCGGACGTCCGGCTCACCTTGGGGGGAACAATCGTTGAAACACCCCGGAAGGCTGGGATGGGTTGGGCCAAGGACTTGGGGAAGTACACTCGCACGACGAGCGCCGGCGAAAACCTGGTTCTTCTTCCCGTCAGGTTCCTGCGGATCAACAATGACATCGCAATCTGGTCGGCGCCAATTGAGCTCTTCTGCGAGGTCGCAATGAACGTACGCGGCCTGTCCCCGTTCCCCTACACGTTTTACTTCGGCTATGCAAATGGCTGGCTGGCGTACCTGCCTACCAAGGCCGAGTTCGCATACAAGGGATATGAACCCAAAACTTCGCCCTTCACGGATCAGGCGGAAGGCGATTTGACACGCGCCGTCGTGACCTATCTCCAAGGGCAAGTGCGTTAAAATGACATTTTGCCGTGTTGCACCTTCCGGTTGCTTCCGGGAGGGCGGACGGCGTAATCGCTGGTAAGGGATTATAAATAAAGGAGTTACGGGATTGTCTCGGGTGCAAACGCGGGGTCCTTGGTTAAGTGCTTGCGGCTCTATCAGTTATGGCGCATGTAAATGAGTTATAAGCTCCTTTTAGGGGCTATCATCGAATGTCAAACATAATTTGGGAGCGGAACCAAAACGCTGTTGGACAAAATCGATCCGGCAGAAGGATCGTGGCAACCATGATGGCCAACCGCAACGGGTTCTTCTCAGTACTGGATCGGGCCGACGGCAAAGTTCTGCTGGCCAAGCCGTTCGTCAAGCGGTTGACCTGGGCGAGCGGAATCGGTGTGGATGGCCGGCCCCTCTGGCACTTCGTAACGAATGGCGAAAACAAAGCCTCACCAATGATCTACATGGTGGGTGGTAAGCAATTTGTGGCGATTGCCATCGGTCCCAACACACTTTGTTTTGGATTGCCAACGGGGAGCGAGGCGAAATGAGTCGGCTCTTTTCCGCATGGGCATGCGTCGTTCTTGGTTGCGCAATCGCCTTCGGGCAGAGTTTTTCTGTCTCTGCCGATTCGGAGTGGCGAAACTATGGCCACGATCCCGGAGGAGCGCGTTTCTCTTCCCTGAAGCAGATCAACAACACGAATGTTCAACGGCTGCAAAGGGCTTGGACCTATGAAGTAGCACCAACTCCTAATAGCGGAATTAGCGCATTTGAAACCACTCCCTTGATGGTGGACGGGGCCCTTTACTTTACTACCGAAACAAGCCGTGCCATTGCGCTCGATGCCGATACGGGTAAAGAGCTTTGGGTGTTTGATCCCTCTCCAAAGGAAAGCGGTACCCGCCGCCCCTTGCCCAGTCGCGGCGCCGCCTACTGGGAGGGGCAATCGACCGTTCCCTGCGGAGCGGATAATCCCAAGCTCGACAAACGCCTCTTTTACATCACAGTGGACGCGCACCTCTTCGCTCTGGACACTCGAACGGGCCGGCCGTGCGAAGGGTTTGGTGAGGGGGGATCCATTGATCTGCGCGTCGGCGTGGCGGACAAGTGGCCGAAGGGAAGGTATGACTCAACATCGCCTCCCACCGTTTACAAAGATCTGGTTATCACCGGATCCGAGGTCCAGGAAATCCCGTCGAAAGGGCCCAGCGGAGATGTCCGCGCCTTTGATGTCCGGACGGGAAAGCTGGTTTGGAGATTTCATACCGTCCCCGGACTCGGCGAAGTTGGGCACGACACCTGGGAAGGGGATTCCTGGAAAGATCGTTCGGGGACCAACGTGTGGAGCGTCATGAGCGTGGACGCGGAGCGGGGTATGATTTTCCTACCCCTCGGGTCGCCCTCCTACGACTTCTACGGTGCGGACCGGAAAGGCCAGGGTCTGTTCGGCAACTCGCTGGTGGCTTTGGACGCCAATACGGGAAAGCTCATCTGGTATTACCAGTTGGTGCATCATGACATATGGGATTACGATTTGTGCGCTCCGCCCAATTTGATGACCGTGCACCGCGATGGGAAGGACATCCCTGCGGTGGCGGAAGTTACTAAAATGGGATTTGTTTTTATCCTCGACCGTCTCACCGGCAAGGCTCTTTTCCCAGTGGAGGAGCGGCCGGTGGCACAAAGTAAA
>JARLGN010000554.1 GCA_031292775.1 Acidobacteriota bacterium
CGCCAGCATTTTGACCGCGTCACCAGCGAACTTCAGGCGCGCGGCCTTGTCTATCACGTCACGCCGCGCCTGGTGCGCGGACTCGACTATTACACGCGAACGACGTTTGAGATTACCAGTGGCGCGTTAGGCGCTCAAAACGCAGTGGTCGGCGGCGGGCGTTACGATGGACTTTCTGAGATGCTGGGTGGGCCCGCAACTCCCGGAATCGGCTTTTCGATTGGGCAAGACCGTTTGATTCTCGCTGTGCAGGCTGCGGCCGTGCTGCAACCCGGCAGTCCTCTGGCCGCCTACGTGGTTTGGATGGGAGACGCCGCCCTTCCCGCCGCCACGCGCCTGGTGCGGGACTTGCGTGCGCAGGGTTTAAGCGTCGAGATCGATTACGATTCCATGAAAATCAAGAAAGCCATGGGCATCGCCAATAAACTCCAGGCGCGCTTCGCCATTATCATCGGCGAAGGCGAGCTTGCCAGCGGCAAGTATCAAGTAAAGAATATGGCGAGCGGCGAGCAAACAGAGTTGGCGCCAGACGCAATAGCGGAGTATGTGACAGGGAAATTCTGAATTCTGAATTTTGAATTGGAACGGCCACGTGCCGTGATCCCTGTCAGAGCCCTTCGCTAATTCAGAATTCAGCATTCATAATTCAGAATTTCATTGACGGTGGTGATTGTGAAATTAGACCTTCTGGGTGATCGACAACGAACGCACTACTGCGGCGAGCTTCGCAAGGAGCACGCGGGGAAGACTGTCTTCCTGGCCGGCTGGGTGGACGTCCGCCGCGACCTGGGCAATTTGATCTTCCTCGACTTGCGTGACCACACGGGCAGAACGCAGATCGTGTGCAATCCCGCCATCAGCGCGGCAGTACACGACCGGGCCGACGAGGTTCGCGGTGAATACGTGGTAGGCGTGGAAGGTGAAGTCGTGGTGCGTGGGCCGGGAACGGTGAATCCGACACTTGCTACCGGCGAAGTGGAAGTGATGGCACACACACTGCTGGTGCTGAACGAAGCGAAGACTCCGCCTTTCCCGATCGAAGATGAGATAAAGACCAGCGAAGAGACGCGCCTTCGCTACCGATACCTCGATCTGCGCCGCGGACGCATGCAGCGCAACCTGCGCCTTCGCCACCGTTCCAGTCAGGTGGTGCGGGCGCACCTCAGCGAGCACGGCTTCCAGGAAATTGAAACACCGTTCATGACCCGCTCCACGCCGGAGGGCGCGCGCGACTACCTGGTTCCCAGCCGCCTGCACCATGGGCAGTTCTACGCGCTGCCGCAATCGCCGCAACTCTTCAAACAGCTCCTGATGATCGCCGGCTTCGATCGCTATTACCAGATCGTCCGTTGCTTCCGCGATGAGGATCTGCGCGCTGACCGTCAGCCGGAATTCACCCAGGTTGATATTGAAATGGCCTTCCCGCAGCGCGAAGTGCTGTTCGATATCATTGAACGACTGGTGGAAAAGCTCTTTGCCCTGGTGGACGTCAAAGTGGAGCGGCCGTTTCGCCGCATGCCCTACGATGAGGCGATGGAGAAGTATGGTTCCGACAAGCCGCACACCGGATTCGGCCTGGAATGGAAGCGCATTAGCCTTGCCGCCGATGATGCCGGGAAGGTGCGCGTGGCTGAGCCCATCAAGGGGTTGCGTGTGCCGGGATGGAGCGGCGCTTCCCGCAGCCAGCTCGACAAGCTTCAGGAAACCGCGAAATCATTGGGCGCGGACTGGTTTTCTTACATCAAGGTGACCGACGCAGATACGCAGTCGCCGCTCGTCAAGCCTCTGGGCAAGCCCGCGGTGGAAGCGCTTGCTGCCTCCATGGAGGCTCAACCCGGTGATCTGGTCTTGCTGCTGGGGCTAAAGTCTGCCACGAGCATTAGCGCCTTCCGGATGCTCGACAATGCCTCGGGCGAACTTCGGCTGGATATCGCGCGCAAGCTCGAGCTCATCAAACCGGGGACCTGGAACTTTCTCTGGGTCGTTGACTTCCCCATGTTTGACTATGATGAAAAGGAAAAGCGCTTTGCCGCCATGCACCACCCCTTCACCTCCCCGCGGGAAGAAGACTTGGAGAAATTGGAGTCTGACCCGGGGTCCGTCAAGGCCCGCGCCTACGATCTGGTGTTGAATGGCTCAGAGATTGGCGGCGGATCAATTCGTATTCACCGGCAGGATGTCCAGCGCCAGGTTTTCAAGGTTTTGGGTTTGAGCGAAGAGAAAGCGCGCGAACGGTTCGGATTCTTCCTTGATGCCCTGGAATATGGCACGCCTCCACACGGCGGCATCGCGCTCGGTCACGACCGCATCATCGCACTGATGGCGGGCGAGGCAAGCATCCGGGAGGTCATCGCCTTTCCCAAAACGGCCAGCGCCATCGATATGATGTGCGAGTCACCCGCCGGGGTTGAGCAAGAACAGCTCGACGAACTCGGGCTCTCAATTAAGGAAGTTTGAAGCCTGGGAGTAAGGAACTTGGGTTTTGCGGTTGTTAGGAGGGCGGCTGCGCGTCGGCTCCTAGACACAGAGAGAAGCTCTCACGACGGCGGAATCAACGTATGAAGTTGCCGCGCCTGATTCCACCGATGGCCCGCCCAATCAGTTGTGGCACTGCAATTGCAGCCGTCTCTGGTCATTCCAGCCAAATATGCAGGTTCCTAAAGTGGGGTTGAGTTCATGGGCGCGGTCGAACGCCTGCTGAGCCTTTTCCGATTGACCAAGCCTTGTATAGATGGCGCCGAGAATTCCGAGGGCATGATCTTGACCTAACACGGCACGCCCCGCACTCAGATCAACCAGCTTTTGACAGGGTACCACAGCTTTTTCATATTGCTCGGAAGCCACCAGGGCCCAAACCCACTGGTTATACACATACCACACGGGAGAATTCCCCGCTGCCTTCTCAAAGGCGTTGGCAGCTTCGGGATATTTGTCTTGACCCCAATATTTCAAGCCTTCTTCGAAGTCAGGGTCTAACTTGCTCTTCGCTTTCGTGGAATCCGCAACTTTGGGTGAATTGCACGAGATACTGCTTTTGGCATCGTCGTCGACACCCATAGTACAGCTCATGGAGTTCCATTCGGGATGGCGCTCGCGCAGTCGGGCAAGGATTCCGGCTGCCTTCTCGGGCTTGCCCAATCGTGTATAGACCCCACCGAGTGCGTAGAGCGCACTCTCGTCGACGGAATTCCCTGTGGCACTGACTTCTACGCGCCGTTCTGCCACCGAAAGCGCCTTCTCAAACTGTTTTGAGCGCCAAAGCGCGTCGAACCAGTTACTCAGCACAAACGATCTCGAATCGCCGAGCGTAGCTCTTTCGAAGGCCTTCGCGGCTTCGGGATAGTTCTTGGCCGCACCGTAAGCCAGCCCCAGCGAATTGTAAGAAAGAGCATCGTTAGGTTCAAGCTGAACCGCGCGCTTGCACGCCTCCACGGCCAGGTCAAATTCCTCTGTGAGCTGATAATCCTGGCACAGTTCCAGCCAGACTCTCGGATACCCAGGGTCCACTCGACTCGCCTTTTTCAGGAGGCGAATACTCTCTTTCAGGTTGTTCTTTGCGTACGCCTGCCGGGCTTGCCAGATCAAGTTATCGGCTTCGTTCCGCACCATTGGAGATGTAACATAGTTGCCCTGCGGGGCTGATGCCGGTGCCGTATGATCTGAACAAAGGAGAATACAAGAGGCCACTAGTCCGATGATCAAAGCACATAAAACCGAGAGCGCCACCTTCCGGGCGGTAAACATAGCGGCGAAAATCTACCACAGAAGCGTCCCGACGTAACAACAATGTTTTTCGTGTTCCTGAAACCAATTCTGCTGTTTTATGATTAAACCGCTTACCGCTTAAGTAGCGCGTGATCCTTGTTATACTATTTGTTAAGGGCCTCACCCGGCCCCCCATGGAAGACGCAAAACTCGAAGCCTTGGATGCGGCAGCACCGCGCCAGGTAGGATGACTAAACGTTGAGTATTATTCGTATTCTGCCCGAAGCCGTTGCCAACAAAATCGCCGCCGGCGAGGTGGTGGAGCGGCCTGCGTCGGTGGTGAAGGAGTTGCTTGAAAACTCCCTGGATGCGGGTGCCAGCCGGGTTGAAATCACGGTGGAGGGCGGGGGAAAGCGGCTGATCCGCATCGTCGATGATGGCCAGGGAATGACGCATGACGACGCCCTTCTGGCCTTTGAGCGGCACGCCACCAGCAAGATTCGCTCGGCGGAGGATCTGATTGAGATTTCCACCCTGGGCTTTCGCGGGGAAGCTCTGCCGTCGATTGCCGCCGTGGCGCGTTTGGTGCTGGAAACCAGGCATGCTTCCGAGAATTCCGGGACACGCGTGGAGATCGCCGGGGGCAAGCTGCGCGATGTGAAGGAATTGGCTTGGCCGCAGGGGACCAGCATTGAAGTGCGCGACCTCTTCTATATCACTCCGGCGCGACGCAAGTTTCTAAAGTCAGAGTCCACCGAACTCGGTCACATCGCGACATTGGTCACGCATTATGCGCTTGCCCATCCTGAGAAGGGATTCCTGCTGAGTTCCCTCACCAACGTTATCCTTAAAGTTTCGCCGGTCGCGAACCACCGCGAGCGGTTGTACCAAGTGCTGGGGGGGCAGACACTTGAGCAGCTTCTGGAAATGGCTCCCGTGGAGCGTAGGGTTTTAACTGCTGCTTCACCTGATGCGGGCGAAGAAGGCGAGGCCCCTGGCGAGGCGCCGCTGATTCGCGTTCACGGATTCATTTCGCGGCCGGAAGTGCAAAAGTTGAATCGCAACAACATCTACTTTTTTGTGAACAGGCGGCTGGTACGCGATCGACTGATTCTGCATGCCATTTCCGAAGCTTACCGGAACATCCTGCCGTCGGGCGTGTTTCCCATCGCGCTGATCTTTCTGGAGCTCCCCCCGAGCGAGGTGGATGTGAATGTCCACCCCTCGAAGACCGAAGTTCGGTTTCGCCATGGGAGCTTCATGCACGACCTGGTGCGCGACTCGATTCGCCAGACTCTGCTGGCCACGCGCCCGGTGGCTTCGTTCCCCATGTCGCGAACCGTGCAACCCACAGGATTGGTGGTGGAGGCGGCAGACGTGGCGGATCGGCTCGCTGAAGAGCCGCCGCTGATGCGGGGCGCGACCGTGCCTCCCCCGTTTAGCCGCACCTCAAGCCAAGGCACGGGCCGGGAGTTTCATCTCTCTCCCGCCCGCATGGAGCCGCGTCCGCAGCGCTTGCCGCTGGAGACCACGCTTTCCCCCTATGCGCCCGTTGCCGGTTCCACCACCCTCCCCGCGACGGAGCCTGCGGCGATACAGCCACCGCGTGAATTGCCTCTGGACCTTCAACCCTTGGGCCAGGTGCAGGAGAGCTTTATTGTCGCGGTTAATTCTGAAGGCCTTTGGCTCGTGGATCAGCATGCGGCGCACGAACGCGTGCTCTTCGACCGCCACGTGCGGCAGCGGCAGGCGAAAAAGCTCGAAGTACAACGCCTTCTGATGCCGATTATCATCCAATTGAAACCTGAGCAGCAGGTCACTTACCAGGTCATCGCGGATGAGTTGGCAGAAAATGGCTTTGAAGTTGAACCATTCGGCCAACGCACCGTTGCCATCAAAGCCGCCCCGGCGGACCTGCCTGCGGATGAAGTCGAGAAGTTGATGATCGAAGTGCTGGAAAGCGCCAGCCAGGACACGGCAACTCTTTCGTTGGACGATCTGCGCGGCAGGATCACCGCGTCCATCTCCTGTCACGCGGCAATCAAAGTGAACATGGCGCTGGAGCAGAGCAAAATGGACTGGCTACTGCAAGCTTTGGGCGGAACGGACTGCCCGATGACCTGCCCGCATGGCCGGCCGACAGTATTGCGGTATGGCATGAAAGATTTGATGAAAGCGTTTAAGAGAATCTAGTCACTGGTGATTTGTGATTGGTGATTTGTGATCGGCCAATTCTGCGGGTGTTCCTGACATGCGCGAGAGCACGGCAGCAATCACAAATCACCAATCACCAATCGCAAATAAGTGACTCCGGACAAACCTTAATGATGCAAGAACCCTTGGTAATCACAATTGACGGCCCGGCAGGCGCGGGTAAGAGCACGGTGGCCCAAATGCTGGCGGCCCGTTTGGGACTGATGTATGTCGATAGCGGGGCCACGTATCGCGCGGCGGCGCTCAAGGTCTTAGAGGCAGGTATTGATCCCAATGATACAGTCGCAGTAGGCAGGGTGATCGGTGCGACCAATGTGCAGGTGACCACCGGCGAGGGCGAACCGCACGTTCTGGTGAACGGCGACGACGTCACGGCGCTGCTGCGCACGCCGGAAGTGACGCTGGCCGCGGCGCAGGTTTCCCGCTTGCCGGAAGTGCGGGTAAAACTCATCGAACTTCAACGCGCCTTCGCTCGGGACCGGGGCGTGGTGATGGAAGGCCGGGACATCGGCACGGTGGTGTTCCCCCAGGCGCAACTCAAAATATTCCTCAAAGCCGATATGGAAGAACGGGCGCGGCGGCGGCTGAAGCAGGATTCGCGCGATAGCAGCAAGGCGACGCTCGAAAGAACGGCCTATGAAATCGGCCGCCGCGACCAACTCGATGCGGAGCGGAAGATTTCACCCCTCATGCCCGCTCCCGACGCCGTGGAGATCGACTCCACTTACCTCCTCGCCGACCAGGTGGTGGAACAGATTCTCGAGCTCGCCCGCAATCGCCAATTGGTGTGTGATGAAGGAAAGAAAGCTCTCTGAAATTCACCCGCGACAAAATTCCAGACGACCTTTACTACTCACACTCATCAAGCTGTCGCACACGATCATTTGGGCTTTCTTCGCGGGATGCATCTTCGCGCTCCCGCTGGCGGGCGTCAAGCGGCGGTTCGACTGGGCGCTGGCGCTGACTGTGGCAGTCCTTCTGGAGTGCTTCATCATTGTGGCCAACCGGTGGCGCTGTCCTTTGACCCGCCTGGCAGCCCAGTTTACTGAGGACCGCACGGACAATTTCGATATCTACCTTCCCATCTGGATGGCTCGGCACAACAAGGCAATCTTCGGCTCACTGTTTCTTGCCGGTGAGATCATTGTCCTTGGGTTTTGGCTGAAGGGATAGCAGTGGGTACGGAACTCATGGATGGTGATGGCGGCAGGATTCAAGCCCCAGGAATCAAAATTCAAGACCAAGGTTCCGGCGGCGGGATCTAAGACCCAAAATTCGAGGTTCAAGACACAGATCCGGAGCCCCAATGCTGGAACCCCGGCTCTTGCGAATCCCCAACCCCGAATCCCGGTTCTTACGACCTTCCGCCGGGGCCGCCGCCGTTGCTCATGGATGACAGGAACTCAGCGTTGGACTTGCTCTTGGCCAGCTTGTCGATGATAAGTTCCATGGACTCGACCGGCGAGAGCGGATTCAGCACCTTGCGCAGAACCCAGATGCGGTTCAACTCATCGCGGGGAACCAGCAGTTCTTCCTTGCGGGTGCCGGACTTGTTGAGATCGATGGCAGGGAAAACGCGCTTGTCCACCAGTTTGCGGTCAAGGTGGACTTCCATGTTACCCGTGCCTTTGAACTCTTCGAAAATGACGTCGTCCATGCGGCTGCCGGTATCGATCAGGGCGGTGGCGATGATGGTCAGACTGCCGCCTTCCTCGATGTTACGCGCCGCACCGAAGAACCGCTTCGGCCGCTGCAGAGCGTTGGAGTCGACGCCGCCGGAGAGCACTTTGCCGGAAGGCGGCACCACGGTGTTGTAAGCGCGCGCCAGACGCGTGATGGAGTCGAGCAGGATCACGACATCGCGTTTGTGCTCCACCAGCCGCTTGGCCTTTTCCAGGACCATTTCCGCCACTTGCACGTGCCGGGCGGCAGGTTCGTCAAAGGTCGAGCTGATAACCTCACCCTTTACGGTGCGCTGCATGTCCGTGACTTCTTCCGGCCGTTCATCGATGAGCAGCACGATCAGCGTGATCTCAGGATGATTGGCGGTAATGGAATTGGCCAGGCTTTGCAGCAGCATGGTCTTACCGGTACGCGGAGGCGACACGATAAGGCCGCGCTGTCCTTTGCCCACCGGGGTGAGCAAGTCAAGGACGCGCCCCGAGATGTTGTCTTTGACCGTCTCGAGGTGAATACGCTCCTCCGGGTACAGAGGAGTGAGGTTGTCAAAGAAGATCTTGTTCCGCGACTCGTCCGGTGGTTCGAAGTTAATGGCTTCGACCTTGATGAGCGCGAAATAGCGTTCTCCCTCTTTGGGTGGACGGATCTGACCCGAGATGGTGTCGCCCGTGCGCAGATCAAACTTGCGGATTTGCGAAGGGGACACGTAGATGTCATCCGGGCCCGGCAGATAGTTATAGTCCGGTGCGCGAAGGAATCCAAACCCGTCGGGGAGGCATTCAAGCACACCCTCGGAGAAGATCAGGCCGTTCTTCTCGGTCTGCGCCTGCAGGATCTTAAAGATCAATTCCTGTTTACGCAGGCCGGTGGCCCCCACCACGGCTAGGTCTTTGGCGACCTGAGTCAACGTGGTGATGTTCATCTCTTTGAGCTTGCCGATGTCGAGGACTTCGCCATCTTTTAAATCTACGATTTTTTCTTCCTGTACTTCGTCTACTTTTACTTCCTGTTTCTTTGCAGCCATAGCTTTTCTCTCAAATTAGTTGAATTACCGGTCGGATGACCGTCCCGTTGATTGTGTCGGGTTCCATTGCCAAATCGCTCGCGGAATCGATCCTTAATGTGCTGGATTACTCAAGATACTTAAGCAGTCGTACAAGGTGCGGCAAGAAGCGTCATACGCAGTTGCAGAACTTTGTGGACCCCATTTGGAGGAGGCTGAGAACGGGCGCCCTTCCACTCAATACGCAGAGCCTTTAGTCCAATCGGTATGATGCACAATCAGCCCCGAATGGTTCCCAGACCCTCAGACAAATTCCCTGGTCCCTTAAAACGCTTAGTTCGTCATGGGTTCCCGGCCCAAATCTTTTGAAGGAGTCTCCACTGTGGACGGAGTGGCCACGCCCGGGACAAGAATGGGCAGGGGCTCCAACTTCGTTTCCAGTGCAATTTCAAGCACGTCTTCCACTTTATCGACAAAGCGGATCGTCAACTCCTGCTGGATGTTCGCAGGGATATCCGCCAAGTCTTTTTCGTTGTCCCGCGGAATGATGATTGTCCGGTTACCGGCACGGTGCGCTGCCAGGAGCTTTTCCTTCACTCCACCAATCGGCAGTACCTTCCCGCGAAGGGTGATCTCGCCCGTCATGGCAACGTCACGGCGGACAGCGATTTTGGTGAGGGCGCTGACCAGGGCGGTGGCCAGGGTAATTCCCGCCGAGGGCCCGTCCTTTGGAATGGCGCCTTCGGGAATGTGGATATGGATGTCCAGATGGCGATAAAAATCGGCATCGAGTCCCAGCAAAGCAGCCCGGGAGCGCACCCAACTCATGGCGGCTTGCGCCGACTCCTGCATCACATCGCCGAGTTTTCCCGTCAGCAGCAGTTTGCCCTTGCCTTGCATCAGGGTGGCCTCAATGGTCAGAATCTGGCCGCCCACTTCCGTCCAGGCCAATCCTGTTGCCAGGCCAACCTCGTTCTTCTCTTCGGCCTTGGTATCCCGGAACTTGAGAACTCCCAGATATTCCTTGACGTCATCGGGGCCCACGGTGATATGCAAGCCACGGCCTTCCTTGACGACCTTGCGGGCCACCTTGCGGCTCACGTTGGCAATCTCGCGTTCCAGGTTGCGAACCCCTGCCTCACGAGTGTAATGACGGATGATGCTAACCAGCCCGTCATCCGTAAGTGTGAGGTTTTCCTCTTTCAGACCAGCGGCTTCACGCTGTTTCCTCACCAGGAAGCGCTTGGCTATTTCCAGCTTTTCCGGCTCCGTATAGCCTTCCAGGCGCAAAATCTCCATGCGATCCTGGAGCGGCTGAGGAATGGTGTGGACAACATTGGCAGTGGTAATAAAGAACACCTTTGAGAGATCGAACTCGACGTCAAGGTAATGATCCATAAACGTGCTATTCTGTTCAGGATCAAGGACTTCCAGCAGCGCTGCGGAAGGATCGCCACGGAAATCCATACTCATTTTGTCCACTTCATCCAGCAGGAAAACGGGGTTTACCGTATCTGCCTTTTTCATCATCTGGATGATTTGGCCGGGCAGGGCGCCGATGTAGGTCCGGCGGTGGCCGCGGATTTCGGCTTCGTCCCGAACGCCGCCCAAGGAGAGGCGGACGAACTTACGACCTGTAGCTCTAGCAATTGACCTGCCAAGAGACGTTTTTCCTACTCCCGGAGGTCCAACGAAGCAGAGAATCGATCCGCGCGGGTTCTTGACGAGCTGGCGGACGGCGAGGAATTCCAAAATCCGCTCTTTGACCTTTTCGAGCCCATAGTGGTCTTCTTCCAGCACTTTCTGGGCGCGGGTGATGTCGCGGATTTCCTTGGATTTCTTCTTCCAGGGCACGGCGAGCAGCCAATCCAGGTAATTGCGTGACACGGTGGATTCCGCCGACATGGGCGGCATCATCTCCAGGCGCTTGAGCTCAGACATGGCGTGGTCAAGAGCGTCCTTGGTCATTCCGGCGGATTCGATCTTCTTCTTCAGCTCATCGATTTCGCTTTTTTCGTTGCGGCCCAATTCCTTCTGGATGGCCTTGATCTTCTCGTTCAGGTAATACTCGCGCTGAGCGCGCTCCATCTGACGCTTTACGCGGCCCTGGATGGTGCGGTCGACGTTCAGCTTTTCGATCTCGATTTCCAGGATGTCAGCCAGACGCGTGAGACGATCCACGGGATCGAATATTTCAAGCAGTTCCTGCTTTTCCTCAATGCTGACATTCAGATTGGCGGCAATGGTGTCAGTGAATTTGCCGATTTCATCCACTTTTACAGCCGCGATCATGGTCTCGTAGTTAAGACTCTGGGAAAGCTTTACGTATTGTTCAAAAAGCGAGGTAGCGCGCTGGACCAACTGCTCCAGGCTGGGAGTCGTCACCGGGCGAAATTGCTTGGTCTGAACGTTGACGCGGAAATGGCCTTCCTCGTTCGACATCTTCAGAATCTTACCGCGCTCCACGCCTTCCACCAAAACCTTGATATTGCCGTCAGGCAGCTTCAGGCTCTGGACGATGTTCGCGACGGTGCCCACCTGGTAAATCTCATTGGGCTTGGGTTCGTCGACGGCAGCGTCATGCTGCGTCGCCAGAAAAATCTTCTTGTCGCCTGCCAGGGCCTCTTCCAAGGCCCGGATGGAGGTTTCGCGTCCCACCACGAAAGGAGTCATCATGTGGGGGAAGATGACCACATCGCGTATGGGCATCATGGGCAAGAGTCGGGTTTCGTTCTTTTCACGGCCTGAAAACATATTGGGGTCCATTAACCTGCCTTCTCAAGGAAAGCGGAGCTGAAGTTGATTTCGTGATCGTTAACCATCTCTTGCGTCACAAGAAACTCTCGAACCTTGTGCTGGCTAGGGAGGTGGTACATCAGGTCCAGCATTAGATCCTCGAGAATCATGCGCAGTCCGCGCGCGCCAACTTTTCTTTCCAGTGCCTGGGCGGCGATCGTCGCCAGGCTGCCATCACTAAACTTCAATTTAACGTTTTCGAATTCGAAGAGGCGTTGATACTGGCGCACCAAAGCATTCTTGGGCTTTGTCAGAATTTCAACCAGGGCCTGCTGGTCCAAATCACTCAGCACGCTGACCACCGGCAAGCGGCCCACAAACTCAGGTATCAGCCCATAGTGGATCAGGTCGGTCGGCTGCAACTGCTCCAGGATGGCCGTATCCCGCCGTCCCGTGGTAACCGGCGCCGCCGGTGTGTCCGCATGAAAACCCATGGTCTTCTTCCCCATGCGGTGTTCAATGGCCTTTTCCAACCCGCCAAAAGCCCCGCCACAAATAAACAGGATGTTGGTGGTGTCCACCGGGGTGCATTCCTGGTGGGGGTGCTTGCGTCCGCCCTGCGGCGGAACATTGGCCACAGTGCCTTCCAGAATCTTCAGCAACGCCTGCTGCACGCCCTCGCCGGAAACATCACGCGTAATGGAAGGGTTTTCATCTTTCTTGGCAATCTTGTCGATCTCGTCGATATAGATAATGCCCTGCTGGGCGCGTTGCACATCGCCGCCGGCGTTCTGCAGGAGCTTCAGGATGATGTTTTCAACGTCCTCGCCAACATAACCTGCTTCCGTCAGGGTGGTGGCATCAGCAATGGCAAAAGGAACTTCCAGCACTCGCGCCAGGGTTTGGGCCAGAAGAGTCTTGCCCGTGCCGGTCGGCCCAATCAGGAGGATATTGGATTTCGTCAACTCCACATCGCTACGAACGCGCGTCATGATGTTGCGTTTGTAGTGATTGTATACGGCAACGGCGAGCTTCTTCTTGGCTTTTTCCTGGCCCACCACGTACTGATCGAGAAATGCGTTGATCTCCGAGGGGCGCGGTAACTTTGTTTGCGCCGCGGGCGTGCGCTCGGCGCGGTCTTCCTCCAGGATGCTGTTGCACACCACGACACATGCATCGCAGATGTAGGCGCGGGCATGTTCACCGGGCGAAGAAATCAGTTTCGCCACGGCATCCTGCGGCTTCTGGCAAAAGGAGCAGTGCAGCAATTCCCCGGCACCAGGGCGTTTCAAATTCATCTCCGTGGTCTACTTATGCTTGTATATGATTTCATCGATGATGCCATATTCGTGCGCTTGTTGGGCACTCATCCAGAAATCACGTTCCACGTCACGTTCAATCTTCTCAATCGGCTGATTAGTATGCTTACCCATGATTTCGTTCAGGCTGGCACGAATGCGTAGGATTTCGCGGGCATGAATATCAATATCGGTCGCCTGCCCCGAGAGTCCACCGATGGTAGGTTGGTGAATTAAAACGCGGGCGTTGGGAAGGGCATAACGCTTGCCGGGTGTGCCGGATGCAAGCAAGAGCGCGGCAATGCTGGCGGCCTGTCCGATGCAGATGGTTGCCACGTCGGGGCGGATGAATTGCATCGTGTCGTAAATGGCCATCCCAGCCGTAACCACGCCACCCGGGGAATTGATATAAAGAGAAACGTCTTTTTCCGGGTCCTCAGCTTCCAGAAAGAGCAATTGCGCCGTTACCAGGTTGGCAACGTTGTCGTCAATTGGGGTCCCGATGAAAATAATATTGTCGCGCAGCAGACGCGAATAGATGTCGTAAGCACGCTCGCCACGGTTGGTCTGTTCCACCACCATGGGAACTAACGTCATATTGGGCTGGTTGCTCATGTTCTTTATCTACGACTCTCTCGAACCGGGCCAGAAAACTACGCATTTTTCCGAATGATTTTCGCGTTGCGGTATATGAAATCCAGCGCTTTTTGATTTCGGCGAGTAGATTTTAGTGTATCCAGCTTGCCATCGCGTGTCAAGCGCGTCTTTAATTCCGCTGCTGTCATGCGCCGTTCCTGCGCCATTTCCCGAATAACATCGTCCATTTCTTCTTCCGACAAATCGATCTTTTCGGCGTCCGCCACACGGCTCAGGACCAGGGCCACCCGGACTTCCTTCTCCGCATCGGGCTTGGCATCCTCTCGGACTTTTCGCCAATCCACCTGGGTTTGCCGGGGATCAATCCCTTGCGACATCAACTGCCCCAAGGTTCGCTCAATCTTCCGATCCATCTGGATTTCCACCAACTCCTCGGGAACCGGGAACTGGTGCGCTTCCAGAAGCTTCTCCGCCAACTTCTGCTTGGTGCCCATCTCCGCCTGCCGCGCGGCGTTTTTCTCCAGGTCCTGGCGGAGCTTCGTACGCAGTTCCTCGAGCGTGGCAAATTCACTGACGGACTTGGCAAGTTCGTCGTCCGCGGGAGGTACTACTTTTCTTTTGATGCTTTGAACCTCAACTCGGTAACTAAATGTTTTGCCCGCCAGAGTCTTTTGGGGGTAATCCTCGGCATAGGTTACCGGGAATTCCTTGACCTCTCCGGCACTGGCGCCGCGCAAATTCTCGGTAAACGCCGGCACGGTATGCTTCTGCGCCAGGTGGATAACAACATCCTTGGCTTCAGTGGGTTGACTGGCGGGGGAGGACGCATCCTGGCCCCGGTAGTTCACGCTGACGTAGTCGTCGTCCGCAGCCGGACGATCAGTGACCACTTCAAAGGTCGAGGCGTTCTCACGCAGTTCCTCGACGGCCTTGTCAACGTCGGCATCCGTGACCGCAGCCTGCTCCTCTTCCACTTCCAATTCCTTGTAAGGCTTGAGCTCAATCTCCGGATAAATCTCGAAGGTGGCTTTGCAGGAAAGCGGCTGGTCGTCCTCGAACTTCAGGTCTTCGAAGCGCGGCTGCCCAACAATATCCCACTTCTGCTCTTTCACGGTGGTTTGGAAGAAGCGCGGGATCAGGGTCTGGGCAACTTCACTGCGAATGTCGTCCTGAAAATGCCGGCGGACGAGGGTTGTTGGGGCGTGACCGGGACGAAAGCCCGGAATGCGTGCGCGCTTGGCGAACTGCTCCGCAACGGAATCTACTTCGCGCTGCACGACGTCTATAGGAATTTCAATAACAAGTTCTTTTTTGCAGGTTGTGGCTTCCACGGCGCCTCGAAGGCAATTTTAGAAAGGTGAAATGCGGACGGCAGGGTCTGCATTGTGAACCCGAATTCAATATGATCAAGCCCGAGTCCCACCCGGTAGGCGTCCGAGCCTCCTCAGACCCGAACGAATTGAGTATAGCATAGGCCGGAGCGCTGTCAATATTCGACGGCCACTGATCTCAGCGAGAGTAGATCCGCACCCACTGGCCGCGCCGTTCCATCTCGGCGACCAATCGCAGATGATAGCGGACCACCAACTCCTGCGCCTCAGCCTGCGGATGATAATCAAAGTAGCGCCCTTGCATTCGCAGCCAACCAGGAAAGCGCGCCACCCAATTCCCCGGCGGCTCCCACCTGCGTGAATAGAGATAGAGCAGGTCAAAGGATTCCGGGGAAACGCCTGCGAACTCCTGCGGTGCGAAACCCTGTACCTGGACTACGCGCAGAGGATTACGCGCATACCCTAGAAAAGGCCGCGCCAGTTCATCTGTGGCAGGCCATGCCGTCAAAATCCGCGGCTGCCCAGGCTGTGCTTCCAGGTAACGGACTGCCTGCTGATGCAGCCGGATGTAGTCCGCGTACGCGAGGTTATCCTCGAATGGGAATGGGTAAGGCGGATTGATGAACCACGCCCATACAAAACAACATGCGGCAGCCGCCAGAATGAGCCGGGATTGCCAGCGCGGCAACCGCGTCACCAGGGCCACCATAAAAAGGTAAAACAGGGGCAGGACCGGAAGCAGATACCGTGGCAGAATTGCGCCGCCCACCAGGCTCAGCAGGAGCAGATAGATGGCCACGAGGCCGGCAATCAAAGAAATGAAGGGACGCCAGGGAGGACGGGACCCGGGGCGGGGAACTCGAAGTTCGGAAACCGCACTTGGTTCTGAATTTCGAATTTCAAATTTCGATTTTCGATTTTCGTCCTTCCGCCCCCAGCGGAACCCCATGGCGGCGCCGATCACCAGCAGCCAATTGAATCCGCCGAGGAAGAGTTCGTAAGCGCGCCGCAGCAGGCTCCAGAAAATCCGCACCGGCGAAAG
>JARLGN010000555.1 GCA_031292775.1 Acidobacteriota bacterium
ACGCATGAGTTCTACCCTGGTTCCGCGTAAAGAAGTGCGCGCGCTTGGCGATCGGCTGCGAAAGGAAGGCCGCCGCATCGTCTTCGCCAACGGTTGCTTTGATATTCTCCATGTCGGCCACGTCCGTTATCTTGAGCAGGCGCGGCAGTGCGGCGATGTGCTGGTGGTGGGTGTGAACAGCGATCGCGCCGTCGCCGCGTTGAAAGGCGAGGGACGCCCGGTTATCCCCGCGGAGGGCCGCGCGGAACTGGTGGCGGCGCTTGAGTCGGTGGATTACGTCGTGATCTTTGATGAGCTGACCGCGACGGAAATGCTGCTCGATCTTCGCCCCAACGTGCATTGCAAGGGCACCGACTATTCCGAGGATACGGTCCCCGAACGGGAAATCGTAAAAAGTTTCGGAGGGTCGGTGCGAATTGTGGGCGACCCCAAGAATCATTCCACGCGGGAGCTTCTGACGGAGATTTCCCGCCGGGCGCAAGGAGATTAGCGCCGCCTCCTTGGGCGCCAAAGCATGACTCAGGTGGAGAGGATGACGCATCCGGCGCGGCAATTCCTGGTTGTTCGCCTCAGTTCCATTGGTGACATCGTGCACGCGCTGCCCGCGGCGGCAGCGTTGGCGGAGACGTTTCCCCAGGCGCAAATTGACTGGGTGGTGGAGAAACGTCACGCGCTGCTGCTGAAGGGAAACCCGCATCTTCACCGCGTCGTGGAGCTCGACACCCTGAAATGGCGCAGAAATTTGATATCCTCCACAACCTGGCGCGAAGTCCGCAAGAATGTCGGCGCCCTTCGCGACGAAGTTTATGATGCCGCCATCGACTTCCAGGGGCTGTGGAAGTCCGCCGTGGTGGCGCGCCTCAGTCATGCCCGTGAGCGCATTGGATTTGCCAAACGCTGGATGCGCGAGCCCAGCGCGGCGGTTTTTTACACCCAGCAGGTTTCACCACGCGAGCATGTCCATGTGGTGGAAGAGAACATGGCCCTGGTCGAACACTTGGGGGCTCATGCGCAACATTGGCAGTTTCCCCTGCCGCGCACCGGGGAAGACGACGCTTACGTGGAAGGGCAGCTTGCGGTGATGGATGCTAAAAACTTCATTATCGTGAATCCCGGCGGCGGCTGGCGCTCGAAATGCTGGTCACCCGAAAATTACGCAACGTTGGTCCGGCATCTGGAAGATTCCCGGCGCGAGCAAATTCTCCTGACCGGTTCCCCCTCGGAAGTGCCAGTGATCACTGGAATTCTGGAAGGCGCCGGCGCCCAACGCGCGCGCTACATACCCACCACGCTTGTGCAGTTCATCGCCCTGGCACGGCGCGCCCGGCTTTTTATTGGCGGCGACACCGGCCCTTTGCACCTGGCGGCTGCCGTGGGCGCGCCGATCGTTGGCATTTACGGACCCACTGACCCCGTGCGCAACGGCCCTTTTGCGGCTGATGACATTGCCGTCTCCAACCAGGGCCCGATCAACCACACGCGCCGCGGCTCGAACCCTGTGTACCTGCCGGGGATTTCCGTGGAATCGGTTTTGGCTGCCGCCGAACAACGGTTAGCGAGGGCGCATGAATAGCGCCTATGCTGCGTGGGCCGCGCGCTGGCGTGTTCCGCTGGGCTTCCTGCTCGGCGTCGCTTACCTGGTTTTTTCCCGGCCCACGGTGAAGCTCCTTATCGCCGGTGGCGCCGTGGCCGCGGCGGGGGTGGCGGTTCGCGCCTATGCTGCCGGGCATCTTTACAAGAACCAGACCCTTGCCATGAACGGTCCCTACGCCTATACGCGCAATCCCCTTTATTTCGGAAGCTCCCTGATGGGCGCGGGATTCGCCATCGCCGGAGGCAACTGGATCCTGGCGCTGGCCTGCGTGGCTCTATTCGCAACAATATACTGGCCGGTCATCCTCCGCGAGGAAGAATACTTGCGCCGCGAGTTCGGAGAGGTTTACGATCATTATGCCCAGCGTGTACCCCTCTTCCTCCCAAGCCTTCGAAAGCCTGGGGGCAGTGAGAAGTTTCAGTGGAAGCAGTACCGTAAAAACCATGAGTACGAGGCATTTCTGGGATATCTTGCCATCATGATTTTTCTGGTGTTCAAAGCCCGCCTCCGCTAAATTGTGCAAGGCTGCTTTTGTAAGGCGCTCCGCGTCTAACTGAATTATGACTATTCCCAAGTTCCGGCTGGTTTCGGCGTTGCTTATCGTGCTCCTGCTCATCGCTCCTGTGGCAGGCAACGCACAGAGTGCCCACGATCCATTCACTCCCGGCGAGGTGTTGACCTACGACGTGATGTGGACGGTTTTCCGTGCCGGCGAGGTAACCGCCACTCTGCGCACCGGCAGTGAAGCGAAGCACGACATTTACGAGGTCACCGCCACGGCGCAGGCGCAGGGATTTGTCTCCCTGCTCTTTGATGTCAATAACGTGTTCCGCGCCACCTCCAGCCCGCAAACCCTGTGCTCTGAAAAAATTGTCAAGAAGGTGAACGAGGGCAAGCGTCACAAGGACACGCAAATCGCTTTTGACTATGCCCGAAAGCTTGCACTGCTGGATGAGCGCGACTTGAGCCAGCCCGGAACGCCGTCCAAGCACGCCGAAAACGAAATACCTCCCTGCGTCGAAGATGTCGTAACCGCCTTCTATTATCTCCGCCGCCAACACCTGCAAATCGGCCACAACATCGAGTTGCCTGTGAACGATGGGAATAAAACCCAACGCGTCATCGTGGAAGTGCAGGCGCGCGAAAAGGTGCAGACGCCCATGGGGACAATTGACGCCTTTCGCGTCGAACCCAAGGTCTTCAATGGCCTCCTGAAGAGAAAGGGGCGCATGCTGATCTGGTTCAGCGCTGACGACCGGCAACTGCCCCTGCGCATCAAAGCGATGATCTCGGTGGGCTCCATCACCGGCACATTGCGGTCCACGACCCGCGTCAACCCCAAAGCTCCGCCTCCCAAACCCTGAGTCTCCAAAGAGTAGGTCGCCCCTAGCATGAAGTGGGGAAATCGAGTATAAGCTAACGTCGAGGCCGCATCGTTGCGCGGGATCATCACCGCGCGACCGGAACCGGCCTTTTGCAAAAATGCCAAGCGCACAGTCAACGGGAAAAAGGGAGAGCATTCATCGGCGGTGGGTGGAAGCGCGCCGTGTACTGAACCAGGCCTTGCTGAGTTTTCTGGACGAAGACTCGCTGATGATTTCGGCATCCATCGCCTACCACAGTCTCCTGGCCATTTTCCCGCTGCTGCTTTTGTTGTTGGGGTTGAGCGGGCTTTACATTCGACGCTTCGAGTTGTCGGGAAATCTCTCGGTGGTCCTCCAGCGTTACCTGCCGGTCCGGACCGATATCATCATGCAGAACCTGGTTGGCATCAGTCGGGCTTACGGAAGAATTGGCCTCCTCTCATTCCTCCTTCTTCTGTGGAGTTCCTCCGGTGTATTCGTGCCCGTGGAAAAGGCCCTGAATCGTGCCTGGGAAGTTGGGGAGGCGCGCTCTTGGTGGAAAAGCCGGATGGTGGCATTGGAGATGGCCTTCGTGGTGGGCTGCCTGATCCTGATCGCAGCGTCGTTTGTCGGCGTGGAAATTCTCTTCCGCAAACGGCTGGACATCCTGCTGGGCCCGTCCATGCATCCTCTGGTCGTATTTCTTTATCACGTTCTAACGGCCATGAGTTCCTTCGCGGTGGCACTTTTGACCTTCGAGATACTTTTCGAGCGGCTCCCCAATCGCCCCATGCGCCTTCGCCAGGCTTTTCCCGGTGCTTTGTTGACGGCCATCCTTTGGGAAGCAGCTCGCTTGCTATTTACCGTCTTCCTTCCCTTCTTCAACTACCGCCAGGTTTACGGGTCAATTGGCGTCATGGTATCGCTGATGACCTGGGCCTATATATCCTCAGCCGTCATGCTGTTTGGAGCCCAGGTCTCGCGCACCCTTTATGGGTCCTTGAAGATCAACAATGAGCCCGCCACGGGCAAGGACATTCCCATCTCCACCCTCAAATCCCTGGGAAGATAGCTGCCGACGCCGCCAGGCACTTTATCGGTCGGCAGAATCAATGCGGCCCCTCTACTCCCAACCACGACTTCCCTAACAGGATCACACCATGGCTGGTGGGCGCGACGTTGGCGGCTTTGGAAGGCGGAAGCGAGACGTCCGTCTTCAAGTAAAGCGGGTCGCCCAATTTCCAGATGCCTTTCCCATCTTTTCCAATCGCCAGCCAGTAGTCCGCGTAAGCGTCCACATGCCAATTCCAGGGGTCAATAGCCAAAGGCTGCCGGCTCTCATCGTGACTGGGAAGAAGCTCCACGGAATGAACATCCAGCCCCACCTTGCCGTCCACGAACTGAAACCGCACATCATACTCGCCAGGTCCCGAAGCCAAACCCGTGACTTCTCCCCACAACGGAGTGCGTACTCCAATGGCAAGGTCCTCTGTCTTCCATTCAAGCACCGGCCGCAAACGATAGTCGGGGTGCGGATCCATGATGCCAAGATCCCGGCCAATCTCCCAGGCGGCGCTGGCCACGGCGTAGGCAAAATCAACGGTGTCGCGCAGGCGCGAAGGGAGGGCATCCTGCGGCAGGGGGTTCACCTTCGTGCCCCATTGGTAAACGGAATTCGTCAGCACCCGCGCGGCATCGTCGATTTTGGCGAGCGCTGCCGTGGCCGCCGCGATCTTTCCCTCCTGGGCAAGATTACGCGCGTCGGAAAGTTCCACCAGCCCGCCGAGTAAGTTCAACGTGCCGAGAACGCTCCGGGATTCCTCCACCATCAACTCGTTCCCTTCCGCTTCCGCGAGCTTCAGTGCCTGTCCGGCTAAAGCCATGCGCGCCTGGAAGTATTGGCGATTGGGAAACTCATCCAGGTAGCCGTGCCCAAATTGCAGCGGCACCAGGTCCTTGAGCTGGTGTGAGCCGCGGTATTGCTTGTCGTTGAAAAGCGCCGCGCCAGGGAGAATCAGTCGTTGGATTGCCCTGCCCCCAGCCAGGTCCCATCCAACATCACCCATCATGACTGCCCATTCGGCGAAGCGTTCGGGATGGGCAATTCCGGCCTTTTGCGCGTACACTTCTGAAAACTCCCGCGGACTCCGGCCCCGGCTATTCCACCCCCACTCGGCCGCCGCCGTAATGTTGAATTCATAGTAGCGGTTTGAGGGCGTGGCATACCCAAACACCCCGCTGAGCCGCTTATCGGCAAACTCCTGCATTCGCGCCTGCATGAACTGCGGGCTGGTAAAAGGGAAGACAGTGCGCCAGGAACTGGTGAACTGCGGGTAGACGCCAAGCCAATGGCCGGACCGCGAAAACTTCTCCAGGAGCGGATAGATCATGGGACGGTGGGAACTGTCGTACGTCCTCGCTCCATCGTAGTAGACGATCCTGGTTTCGGGGGAGGCCGCCGCCAGGACCTTGTCATTCACCTCGTAGCTGCCCTGTGTGGTGAGTATTTGCAGCGTGGCGCCGTCCATCCCGCGGCGAGCCTTCTCAAACGCCTCCTGGATGCCTTTGACCTCGGTCCCATAAGGTTCACGGCCCTTGCAAAGCTCGCAGTAGCACGGTGAACTCTCTTCCGAAACCCAGATGTTGATTTCCTTCACTCCCCGCGTCGCCAGCATTTGCCGCATCCACGTGGCAAGGATCTCGATGGTCTTCGGTTTGGAAAAGCAGACTCCGGGCTCATAGTCCAAGGGGAGAGGTTTGCTGGGGTCGGGGGTGGAAGCAATATCAGGGTGGTATCGGAAAAGACCCGTGCTGGAGAGCTGCTCCATGTGCCAGATGATCGGTACATAGCTGATCCCCAACGCGGTGGCGCTGTCCACGGCCATCTGGTCCAGGTTTGATTGCGGCGAGCCGTCGGAACTGAAGCCCAGGTGAGGTTGAATTTCAATCACATTGAACTTGCGATCCGCCATCCAGTGCAAGTCCGGGAAGTTGTCACCACCAAACCATTCGCCGCGCTCGGCGAGGTCGGGCCAATCGAGAAGCGTGATTTGGGGAAACTCGATGCTATTGCCCGGATGAGATGGAACGGATACCAATTGCGCGAGTGTTTGAGCCGCGTAAAGAAGCCCCAGAGGAGTGTTGGCCGCCAGCAGCAGGCCGCTAAACTTCCCGCCTGCTTCCATTGATTGTAGGGCGTATGCCTGATCACGATTGGGGACGCCAGCGAGCTTCGCGCGAAGCTCCGTCGGGCAGTGCGATCCGTCCGCCGTAAGAACCAGCCGGATTTCAAAACCCTTGTGGCCTTGCGCGAAGGGCCGAAGCGTGTCCGCCGCGGTCCTCAGAACCGGTTCCTCCAAAGGCGGGAGCGCCAATACTACGTCCCCTGGCGATACGGTTCTGCTGCCGGAGATCTTAAGTTGCTTGGGCAGAGGGATAACGCGGCGCGACCACTTCTGAAGCGATGCGTCTTCACCCCTCGCCAGCCCGGCGGCAATCATCGCTACCATCAACAAACTCACTGCCCATCGTCGCGCCATTTGTGTACCCCCTGGAATTGGAATTCACGGCCGTCTACTCCCGCGTAAGGAAGACCGCACCCGGCTGCCGCAGAGCACAGCTCGGCGGCTCATCCGTGTTGCTCACCCTATCGCAGAGTCTAACCCAGCGCCATCCAGGTGGAGATTGGATGATCGCCGCTGTAACGGCATATTTTCAAAGCTTCGAAGGCCTCAACACTGCGCGCCAAAGACTAGCACGTGAGCCAACCGGAGGCGACAAGAATCGTGTACGCGTTGACACTTGAAAACCTCCGCGGGGCTCGTTACTCTGATCGTGGTGTTTTGGTCATGGCAACCTGCCCTACGGGATCCCTTCGCTTCCTTGGCAGTGAAACCCGCACTGATCCTGACCGCTCACGCATTGATGCCTTTATCGAAAGGGATACGTTTATGAATCCGATCCGGCCGATCCTTCGAGTTACCAGGTACGCCTTCATCGCTCTTTTCCTTGCCAGTTCCGCCTTGGTGGCGCAAGCCTCCAGTCAGGTGGAGCAGTTACGCTGCGAGTATCGCGTGAATCCCCTGGGGGTCGATGTGCCCGCGCCCCGGCTGAGTTGGATTATGGCTACTTCGGAAATCGGCCGGCGCGGAGCGCGTCAGACCTCCTACCGCGTCCTGGTGGCTTCCAGCGTGTACTACCTGATGAAGGATCGCGGCGACCTCTGGGATTCTGGCCGTGTTAAGTCCGATCAGTCCAATCAATTGGCGTACGCCGGCAGACCGCTGCAATCATCGCAGAAGGCCTTTTGGAAAGTCCGCATCTGGGATGAGCACGAACAGCCTTCGCCATGGAGCAGGCCGGCATTATGGACCATGGGAGTGCTGCACGATACCGATTGGCACGCCGAATGGATCAGCACCAAAGAAGCGATGGCGGAAAGCCAGCCGTTCGCGGGAATTCACGTCATGGGTCGGGCGCTGCCCGCGCCTTACTCCACGGCTCCCCGCCCCGCTTATCCCACCATGATGTTGCGCCGTGAATTCGAAGTGAAGCCGCGCCTTGAGCGGGCCGTCGTGAGTCTCTGCGGCCTGGGCCAATTCGAGTTGACCATCAACGGCCAGCGCGTCAGTGACGATCTGCTGGCGCCGGGTTGGACGAAATACGATAAGACGGTGCTCTATAACACCTATGATGTAACGCCGCTGCTACAACCCGGCCACAATGCCATCGGCGTCCTGCTCGGCAATGGGATGTACAACGTCCGGGGTGGGCGCTACGCGAAATTCATTGGCTCTTTTGGAGGCCTCAGGGCCATCGGCCAGTTGCGTTTGGAATACGCTGGCGGCGGAGTTGACGTTGTGGGCACGGACGGTGCGTGGCGCGTTCATCCCGGGCCCATTACGTTCTCCTGCGTCTATGGCGGCGAGGACTACGATGCGCGGCTTGAGCCAAAGGGCTGGAACCAACCGGGCTTTGACGAAGCTTCCTGGCAACATGCGGATGTGGTGAGTGGACCCGGAGGAAAATTGCGTGGGCTCTCCTGCGCCGCGCCGCCCATTCATGCTTTCGAAAGTTTGAAGCCTGTACGCATCAATCCGCTGGGTCCGGGCGCAAAAATCTACGACATGGGCCAGAACGTTTCGCTGATGCCGAGGATTCGCGTAAAAGGCCCCGCCGGCTCGGTGGTCCGAATTACGCCGGCGGAACTGCTGAAACCCGACGGCACGCTTGACCGCCATTCCAGCGGCGGCGGCGAGGCTTATTGGCAATACACCCTGACGGGCCAGGGCGAGGAGGATTGGTTCCCAAAATTCTTCTACCACGGCAGCCGCTATCTTCAGGTGGAATGCACCGCGCCCGCCGGCAAGGATCTGCCGGTCGTGGAATCGCTGGAAGGTGTCGTCGTGCATTCGGCTTCCGACGCGGTGGGCGAATTCTCCTGCTCCAACGAACTCTTTAATCGCATTCGCACGCTGGTGCGCTGGGCACAGGTCAGCAACATGATGAGCGTGCTTACCGACTGCCCGCATCGCGAACGCCTAGGTTGGCTGGAGCAATATCATCTCAACGGACCCTCGCTGCGCTATGAATTTGATTTGGCAGCGCTTTACACCAAGGGCATGAATGACATGGAAGACAGCCAGACCGAGAACGGCCTGGTTCCCGACATCGCTCCCGAATATGTGAAATTCGGAGGGGGTTTCCGCGATTCGCCCGAATGGGGCAGCGCCTTTCTGCTGAGCGCGTGGCAGCAATATGAGTGGACGGGCGCCCGCGAATTGCTCCGCCGCCATTACGAAGGGATGCAGCGGTACGTCGCGTATCTGGGAAGCCGCTCGCAGAATTACATTGTTTCGCACGGACTGGGAGACTGGTTCGATATTGGCCCCAAGTCACCGGGCGTGGCGCAACTCACTCCCATACCGCTTACCGCCACGGCATTCTATTATGCGGATGCTGAGGTTTTGGCCAAGGTGGCGCGACTGCTAGGTCACGCCGACGACGCCGGGAAATATGACGAGCTGGCGCGAAACATCGGCCAGGCATTCAACCAACAATTTTTTGATTCCACCCGCAACCAGTATGCCCAGGGATCGCAATGCGCCAATTCGATTCCGCTGGCCATGGGGCTGGTTCCACCCGCAAATCGCGCCGCCGTGGTGAATGCCGTGGCGGAGGATGTGGCGCGCCGCGGCAATGCGCTGACCGCGGGCGACGTTGGCTACCGGTACCTGCTGCGGGCGCTGGGGGAGGGTGGACGGTCCGACGTCATTTACGCAATGAACAATCAATCGGAAAGGCCGGGATACGGATATCAACTTCAGCATGGCGCCACCAGTCTTACCGAAGCTTGGGACGCGTCACCGGGTCCGTCGCAAAATCACTTCATGCTGGGCCACATCATGGAATGGTTCTATCACGACCTGGCCGGAATCGGCATCGACCCTTCGGTACCTGCTTTCAAGAAAGTCGTGATCAAGCCCGCCACGCCCGGCGATCTGAAATGGGTGAAGGCCAGCTACAAATCCATTTACGGGGAGATCGATAGCCATTGGAGCATTGAGAAGGGAAAGCTCACGCTGAATGTCGCCATCCCACCCAACACCACGGCAGTTGTGTATGTTCCTGCCAAAGCCGGGGCCAACGTTACGGAAAGTGGTAAGCCCGCCGCGCAGGCTGTCGGCGTAAAGTTCCTGCGAGCGGAAAATGGAGCGGCGGTGTACGAAGTCGCCTCCGGGCGATATAGCTTCTCCGCGGAGTGAGACTGGTGACACGCACTTCTCGCCGCATTGCAAGCGCGCATGTTCTTGATTTCAAAGGAAGTTGGTAGCGCCGCGCGGCGGGGCCACAACCAAATTTAGACGGGCAGACGAAGGGACCCCTCATCCGCTTCGTACCTCAGCACCTTCTCCCCTGGGAGAAGGTGGTAGTTAAACTGCCCTCTCCGAGGGGAGAGGGTGGCGGTCGTGCGCCGCCGGGTGAGGGGTTTCTTCTCTCGACCTCCCACTTCCAACCTGAGCACAAAAATGTTTGCTAAAAAACGAGAATTTACGATATTGCAGCGCAGACGTAAGCGCAGTTTGCTTTCGTCTGCGGCTCGCAAAACCAGATTCTTGATCCGTTCATTGCCGAAATAGAGAAAGGGCCGCGGAGGAATTCGGCTCGGAGCCGAATCCCCTCGCGCTACCCGCTGAGAGTTAACAAAAAAACCGGCAAGCCATACCCGCCGGGTCAAACCCAAATGAATGAGCGAGCTATTGGCTAAATGCCACTCCGTTAAAGGCGGCAACGCCGACAGAGTCTGAAGTCGCCACGGATGTGAGGTCGCCGTAGGCGTCGATGGAGAAGACGGCAACGTGACCTTCGCTGTCGGCCGTCCCCGTGTAAATGACGGCGAGCCAATTTTGATCGGCGGACACCGTGATATCGGTCGGTGCCCCCGGCAGGGGTATGGATTTGTAGAATGTCCCGCCTTGGCCATCGCTGAAGAAAATGGAGATGGCATGGCCCGGGGAATTGCCGGTATACCACGCGCTCCCGGGGCCTTTAGCCACCCAGCAAGGGGCCTGGCCCGTGGAAAACGGTGTCCCGGGTATCGGGTATTCAACCCCGTTGTTCACGATGGCGAAGTTTTTCTCACTATGGGCGGGAGTGAATCCCAAAATGTCTCCCCAGAACGCCTCC
>JARLGN010000073.1 GCA_031292775.1 Acidobacteriota bacterium
AGGTTCATCCATCAGCAGCACTTCCGGTTCCGTGGCGATGGCGCGGGCGATGCACAACCGCTGCTGTTGCCCGCCGGAAAGCGAAAGCCCGCTCTTGTGAAGTTTGTCTTTGACCTCTTCCCACAAAGCCGCGCGTTTCAAGGCCTCTTCAACTTTGGAGTGCTTGTCGCCCTTGAAATTGTTCAGGCGAAGACCGAAAGCCACGTTGTTGTAGATACTCGTGGCGAAGGGATTGGGCTGCTGGAACACCATGCCGATAAAACGGCGAACCGCCACGGCATCCACTGACGGATGGTAAATGTCTCTACCCCGGAAGTGGACATGGCCTTCAAACCGGAAGCCCCTCACCAGGTCGTTCATCCGGTTCAGGCAGCGCAGAACCGTGCTCTTACCGCACCCGGACGGACCAATAAAAGCCGTGATCGTGTTCTTCTGTACGGGGATGGCAGTGTCCCGAACGGCCTTGAAGGTCCCGTAATACAGTTCCTTGATGTGGCAATCGATTACCACCTGCGGGCTCACTGCCTTCCCGGTTCCCCCACCGTTTGGTTTATCGATGGGCTGATGCTCATGAGCGTAACTTGTACCTGACATACTTTGTTGCTCCTAGGATTGCACTTGGCGTCGGGAAAAACTCTGGCCGATGAGATTCGTAATCAGCACCATGAGAACCATCACCAGGGCCGCGGCCCAAGCCATTTCGACCTGGTTTTGAAAGGGCATTCCGGAAAAGTTGTAGATCAGTACCGCCAGCGATGCCGTGGGCTGCGCCAGATTGAGATGGTTGCCGGAAAGCGGCCAGTAATTGCTGAAGAGAGCGGTGAATAGCAGCGGGGCCGTCTCACCGGCGGCGCGCGCCACGGCCAGCATGATGCCGGTTAGAATCCCGGGAAAAGCTGTGGGCAGAAGCACCATCAAGACCGTCTGAGTTTTCGTGGCTCCCATTCCCACCGCCGCTTCTTTCATTTTTGCAGGGACCATGCGAATAGCGTCTTCGGCGGTCAGCATAATGGTGGGCAGCATCAGGATGGAGACCGCCACCGCCCCGGCAATTGCCGAGTACCCTCCCATTGCCAGGACCACCGCGCCATAGGCGAAGACGCCCGCCAGAATCGAGGGGAACCCGGTCAGCACCTTGGCGGAGAATCTGACGACGCTGGCAAGACGGCTCTCCTCCGGCGCTTGCGCCATGTACAGTGCGCTGAGGATTCCCAGCGGTACGCTGATCAGAGCCGCCAGCAGAACAATGATCAGGGTCCCCAGGATGGCGTTGCCGAATCCTCCTCCCTGTTCCAGCGGGGCGGGAGGAAGTTGGGTGAACAAGGCCAGGCTCAGCTTTCTTCCACCTCGCCAGAGGAGCATCCAGATCACGGAAAACAGAGGAATGAGCGCCAGCAAGGTCATGCAGGTTACCAACCCGCTCAACAGGACATTGGCCAGCGTGCGGGGACGGCGCAGAGATTTCTCCAAGTCGTTGAAATCCACTCCGGCGAAGGGGTTAAGGTCCGGTGCGCCCGGCAGGGTCGTGAGCAGGGAACCACCCGTAACATCGTGTGTCGCCACTATTTACCCCCTTCCGCGCCGGCAGAAGCGCGTTGAAGAATGAAGGCGCCGACCATATTGACCACCAGCGTTATCCCCAGAAGTACCAAAGCGGCATACATCAAAACTCCGATCTCCTTGGGATGTGCTTCCGGAAATGTGTTGGCCAGCAATGCGGCCAGGGTGTTGGCAGGTGAAAAGAGGGAAATGCTGACCAGATTGGCATTGCCCACCAGCATGGCAAGCGCCATGGTCTCTCCCAGCGCCCGCCCGAAGGCCAGCAGAATTCCGCCCAGAATCCCGCGGGCGGCCGTGGGCAGAATCACCGCCAAAATCGTCTCCCACTGAGTGGCCCCCAGCCCATAAGCAGCCATGCGCAGCTTGGGAGGTACTGAAACCAGGGCCTGCCGGCTAATGGCGGTGATGGTCGGCAGGATCATGATGGAAAGAACCAATACCGCGGGGAGAACGCCCGGGCCACTGAGGTCGGTGCCAAATGGCGCGAACCAGCCCATCTTCAGGTGCAGCCAATTGCAGGCCGGGCGAATGAGCGGAATGACAACCCACAACCCCCACAAGCCGTAAACAACGCTGGGGATGGCGGCAAGCAATTCAATCAGGTTCTTCAAAATATCTTCCACCCGTTCGGGCAGCTTTCCCCACAGACCGTGAAACTCCAGGTGGAAGACCTTCAGTAGGGAGAAGACAAACCCACCCAGGTAGCCCTCGCTGAGGAACACCGCCGCCGCCACACCGAAAGCTCCCCCAATCGCGAGTGCCAGCAGCGAGGTGTACAGCGTGCCCCAGATTTCAGGGAGAATTCCGAATTGATCCCGGTTGGGATCCCACGTTCGTGTGGTTAGGAATCCCAGGCCATACTGCCGGACGGCCGGCGCGGCAGCAAAGGCAATGCGCAATACAATAAAGATGACCACCAGGACTGACAGCCATGCGAACGAGTAGCACAGGCCGCGAAAAATCGAATCCGAAGCTCGTTGTAAACCCGTTGGGGGTTGTGTTATTGCCTTTGCTTCTGCCACGATTCACCTTGATTTTCCGGGTACCCCGGTTTAATTCACGCCCTACCCAAAGGGCTTGCTACCCACTGTGGTACGCAAGATACCGTGACGGCTTACTCTTCGTAGCGGCGCCGTCACCCTTGCCTGCCTAACTGGCGTTCGGAGCCAGCGTAATGTTTTGAATGGCCGCTTTTGACTTGTCCGCAACTCCGGCCGGCAGAGGAATGTACCCGAGAGCCTCGGACTCCTTCTGCCCGTCGGTTACGCAATAGGTTAAGAGGTCCTGTATAACCTGGAACTTCGCCTTATCGTGGTACTGCTTGTAACAGATGATCCACGTGTAGGTGGCAATCGGATAGGCATCCTTGGCGTCCGAATCAGGTACCCAGGCAATCAAATTCTCGGGGAATTGTGCCGTCCCCAGTGCCGCTTGGGCTGATTCCGTGGTGGGTGCGACGAAGTTGCCGGACTTGTTTTCCAGAATGGCCATGGGCAGGTTCTGACTCTTGGCATAGCCGTATTCGATGTACCCGATCGCTCCAGGTGTCATCATGACGCTGGCGGTTACGCCTTCGTTCCCCTTGGAGCGGGTGCCGACGGGCCAATTAGGAAGGGTGTTGACGCCGGGACTCTGGGCAAATGCCGGACTTATGGCGCTCAGGTGCTTGGTGAATACGAACGTTGTGCCGCTGCCATCCGCGCGGACGACAACGTTGACGGGTTCGTCCGGAAGACTCACACCCGGATTCTCTTTCGCGATCAGCGGATCGTTCCACTTCTTGACTTTCCCCAGGAAGATTCCTGCGTAGGCGGCACGCGAAAGTTTCAAACTTGTCACGCCCTTGAGGTTATAGGTCAGTACGATGCAACCAGCGGTCATCGGCAAAAGCTGGACGCCGCCATCCACCTTGGCCATATCCTCGGGCGTCATGGCGGCATCACTGGCGCCAAAGTCCACGGTCTTATCAATGACGCTCTTGACGCCACTGCCGCTGCCCACGGATTGGTAATCAATCTGGACGCCGTTGTGGGCGGCGCTGTATGACTTGAACCATTTCTGATAGAGCGGGGCAGGGAAAC
The DNA here is from genome assembly GCA_031292775.1 of Acidobacteriota bacterium. Classification (GTDB taxonomy): domain Bacteria; phylum Acidobacteriota; class Terriglobia; order UBA7540; family UBA7540; genus Bog-366. The sequence goes on from JARLGN010000073.1 coordinate 3,642, forward strand.
TCGCTCCGGCGCCTTGCAGCCTTACTCCGTTGGAAGAGCTTTTGTTTCCACTACACGCGACGAAGCTTACCGTGATGATTGCGGCCAGGAACATAAAGCTTCTGTGGGGAATCTTCATTTTCAATCTCCTGTGTTACGGACCGAATATGTTGAGGGAGGAACAGACTGAATCTATTCGCCCTGTGTTAGGTCTGTGTTACACGGAGATTTCATTTCCATTTCAACAAGGCCGTAAAGGAAGGGAAGACCAGCAAACCTGATGGGTGGGTGACAAAAATCTGATCCCTCCTGAAAGTGTCAACTCATACTGAACCTGTCCGGTGCCGCCGATTCGCGCTGTGCCGTTATGCCCCCCAGCCTGAAGGTTATTCCCTTCGGTATTGCCGTGCAGGCCATGTGGGTATACAGTTTCGTGTGGCCATTTATCGATCCGCCTAGAGCGGCTGGAGTGTGAAACGATGAGCAGTGTGAAAGTTGTCGTCACCGATTACATCGAGCCCGACCTCGAGTGGGAAGCCAAAGAATTGACCCGTCGCGGGGTCGAGTTCCAAACCCATCAGCTCAAGTTCGCACCCTCCGCCGAGGTGGTAGCGGCCACCCGCGACGCCGACCTGGTGGTCGTCAACATGGTGCCGATCAATGCCGAGATTGTTTCGCAGTGGAAAAAGTGCCGGCTGGTCATCCGCCACGGGGTGGGCTACGACAATGTTGACCTGGCGGCGCTCGCTGAAGCCGGTATCCCGCTCTGCTACATTCCCGATTACTGCCAGGAAGAGGTGGCGGAGCAGGCCATCGCGCTGTTGTTTGCGTGTGGCCGGAGGATCGTCAGCAGCCGCCGCGTGGTCGATGATTCTTCCGCGCGCGGCGCCTGGGATTTCGCCGATATCGTTCCCATGTTCCAGATGGCTGGGCAGACGCTCGGCATCATCGGATGTGGCCGCATCGGTTCGCGGGTTTACCTCAAACTACAGTCCTTCGGTTTCAAGTTCCTGATCTGCGACCCTTATCTTAGCGCCGAACGGCGGCGCGAACTCGGCATCGAAGTCGTGGATCAGGAGACGGTGTTCCGCAACTCTGACTTTGTCACCATCCACACGCCCCTGAACTCTGAGACGCGACATCTGGTAAACGCCCGCACGCTGGCGATGATGAAACCCACCGCCTACATCGTGAACACGGCGCGGGGGCCGATGGTGGACACTCAGGCCCTGGCTGAGGCGCTGAAAGGCCACGTTATTGCCGGGGCCGGGATTGACGTTTACGATGTGGAGCCACCGCGGCCTGACTTCCCGCTCCTCGGCCTGCCCAACGCCATATTGACGCCGCACTTGTCCTGGTATTCTGAGGACGCGGCCCGCCACATCCGGGAGCTGATTTTGCTGGAGATTGACCGCTTCCTGGCCGGAGAGCCCCCGCGCTATATCGCCAAACCGGCGGCTTGAGAGGAAAAAGATGAACACTAAAGTGACATCCGTAAAGGGGCCGTTGCCCGGCCCCAAATCCAATGACCTGTTTGCCCGCTGGTCGCGCGTGGAAGCGCAATGTGCCGGCTACCAGGCGAAAGTTGCCTGGGATCACGCCCTCGGCGTGCTGGTGACCGATGTTGACGGCAATAAGTTTATCGACTGGACCTCCGGGGTGCTGGTGACGAATGTCGGGCACTGCCATCCGGATCTGGTGAAGGCCGTGCAGGAAGTGGCCACGAAACTTCTGAACAATTACGAGTGCCTGCATCCCTGGCGCGTCGAAGCCGCGGAGAAGTTGATTTCCGTCCTGCCGCCGCACCTGGACAGGTGTTTCTTCCTCACCACCGGAAGCGAGGTGACGGAATCTGCCATCCGCATCATGAAGCGGAAGACGGGCAAGTTTGAAATCATCAGTTTTTATGGTGGCTTTCACGGGCGCACCTCGGCCGCAGCGACGGCGGGTGGTCTGTCCGGCCCGAAGAAAGGATATGGGCCCATGCTGCCGGGGGCAATTCGCGTACCTTTCCCGTATTGTTACCGGTGCCCGTTCAAGGCCGATCCAGCCACTTGCGACATGCTCTGCCTCGATTACGTTGATGACTCGGTTCGCGCCAACAGCACGGGCAGCCTGGCGGGGCTGATCGTCGAACCCTACCTGGGGGCAGGCGGCTTCATTTTTCCCCCGCAGGGATGGTTGAAGCGTCTGGAGCAATGGCTGCGCGGACGCGGACTGCTCTTCACCCTGGACGAAGTCCAATCCGGATACGGGCGCACTGGGAAGTTCTGGGCAATGCAGTGGGAAGAGTTGGCTCCCGACCTGGTGACGATTGGCAAAGGCATTGGCAGCGGCGTTCCGGCCTCGGCAGTGGCGGGTCGCGCCGAGGTGATTGGAACCTTGGGACACGGCGAAATGAGCAGCACCATGGGCGGTAATCCGTTGGCCAGCGCGGCGGTGGCCGTGGTGGTGGACATCATGAAGCGCGAGCATCTGGCAGAAAATGCTTTGCGCATCGGCAAGCTGATGATGGCGCGCCTGCTTGAAATCAAGGAAAAGTCTCCCTATGTGGGCGACGTCCGGGGCATGGGGTTGGTTATGGGCGTCGAGTTGGTCAAGGACAAGAAAAGCAAGGAGCCGGCGCCCGACCTCACCCGCAAGTTAATTGATGTGGCGGCTGAAAACGGCCTGTTGATCGGTTCGGTAGGGATTTTTGGCAATGTGATTCGCGTGGCGCCGCCTTTGGTGATTACCGAAGCCGAGGCCCACGAGAGTTTGGATATCTTCGAAAAGGCGCTATCACTCTTATGACCCAGATTTCTGTGTCGGAAATTCGCGATGCGGTGCAGGCCGCTCAGCACGAGACGGAGCAGTTCCTTTGCGACTTGATTCGTTTTCCCTCATTGCCCGGCCAGGAGAAGGGAGCGGTGGATTGCGCCGCCGCGCGCTTCGCCGATGTGGCCCAGGTGGAGCGTGTTCCCCTGTCGAATGCACTCCGTGAGGATGAGGATTACTCCAGTCCAGTTGCCGGAATCGAATATGACGGGCGTTCAAACCTGCGCGTGCGCATGGCCGGGACGGGCGGCGGGCAATCGCTGCTTTTCAACTCCCATTTGGATGTTGTGCCGGCTTCGCAAGGGCAGGTTCGCCCCTTTGACCCGCGCGTGGAAGCCGGGCGGGTGTTTGGCCGCGGCTCCTGCGATGCCAAGGGTCAGGTGGCAACGATTTACACCGCTCTGCTGGCTGCGAAGCGGCTGGGGCTGAAACTGCGGGGCGACGTTCTGGCGCATCTGGTGGTGGAAGAAGAGGTGGGCGGCAACGGCACCCTGGCCATGACGCGGCGGGGCGAGCGGGCGGACGCCTGCGTGGTGATGGAGCCCACGGAGCTGCGAATCCTGTCCTCAGTTCGCGGCGCGGTTTGGTTCCGAGTCATCTGCACCGGGCGTCCCGGCCACAGCGGCCGCGCGGGCGATACGGTGAGCGCGCTGAAAATGGCTGTCCGCGTCATGGAAATACTGGAGCAATACCACGACCGCCTGCTGGCGGCTTCGCGCGGTATTCCCCTCTTTGACCCTTTCCCTAATCCCATGCCGATCACTTTCGGCAAGATCGCCGCGGGTGACTGGCCGGCCACGGCGCCGGCTCGCGCCGTCATTGAAGGCGTGCTCGGCCTGCTTCCCAACAAGACCCGGTACCAGGTGATGGAAGAGATGCGCCAGGCGTTGATGGACGGTGGCGACCCCTGGCTGCGCGAACATTTCCAACTCGAATTCATGTACCGGCACGACGCTCACGTGCTTGACCCCGCGCACCCGCTGGTGACAGGCCTGCAAGCGTCCTGCCGCGAATCCGGCGCGCCGGGGGAAGTGACGGCCATGACCGCCTCCTGCGATTCGTGGTACTACAACAATCAGCTCCACATTCCGACGGTGGTGTTCGGCCCGGGCAGCCTGCGCTTTGCCCATACGAACGAAGAGCAGATCGGCCTGGACGAAATCGCCGAGGGCGCGGCCATCCTGGTTCGCTTCCTCGCAGAGTGGTGTGGGTAAGGGGGAAGTTCACCGCAGAGGCGCGGAGACGCAGAGAAAAGGGCTTTTGATTTCAAATCTCTGCGCCTCCGCGCCTCTGCGGTGAGATGTTCGAGGATTGGGGGATTACTCTGACATGCAAGCACTAATGAAAACCCAGAAAGGCGTTGGCTTCCTGGAGCTTCGCGAGGTTCCGGAACCCACTCCGGGTCCCGAGGAAGTGCTGATTGCGGTCAAAACCTGCGGGATTTGTGGCACGGACATCCATGTTTGGAATGACAAGTTTCCCTACTGGCCTCCGGTGATTCTGGGCCACGAATTCGCTGGTGAAATCGTCGCGGCAGGCGCGGAAACCAGCCTCTTCAAAGTGGGTGAGCGGGTTGTGGGGGAGCCCCATACGCAAGCCTGCGGCCATTGCTACCTGTGCCGGACGGGCAACATCCAGATTTGCCCGATGAAGCGCTCGCCGGGATGGGGCATTGACGGCGCCATGACGAAGTACCTGAAGATGCCCGAACGGCTCTTGCACCGGATTCCAGACTCCATGAGTTACGACCTAGCTGCGCTGGTGGAGCCCACCGCCAATGTGGTTCACGACGTGGTGGAGCGTGCCCGGATCAATGCGGGCGACTTCGTGGTGGTGCTCGGGCCCGGCCCCATCGGCTTGCTGGCAGCGCTGACGGCGCGCGCCGCCGGCGCCCGGCACGTGGTGATTGTGGGAGCTCCTGCCGACGAGGAAATTCGCCTGAAGAAGGCCCGGGAGTTGGGCTTTGAAACTGTGCTCAACGCGGCCCAGGTGAATCCCGTGGAGGCGGTCCGCGATCTCACCGAAGGCTTGGGAGCTGACCTGGTG
>JARLGN010000556.1 GCA_031292775.1 Acidobacteriota bacterium
ATAGTGGAGCAAGCCTTCTACGCCAGCGCCGAGGTGGGATGTCGTCCGTCAATGTGCGCAGTGGCGGACACTCATGTCGCGCTTCAGGTAATCAGTCGCGAGGTTCGCCGTATCTGGGGTAAGCCCCTGCTGGCGGTTACTGGCAGTACTGGTAAGAGTACCACCAAGGAGATGATCGCGGCCATCCTTGGCCAACGTTTTGTTGTCTTGCGCTCTCCGGGGAACATGAACAATGATTTTGGCCTCCCCTTGGCGCTTCTCGGACTGGAATCTGAGCACGACATCGCGGTGATGGAATTGGGCATGTCCGCCGCAGGCGAAATTGCCCGGCTGGCGAGGCTGGCCGAACCTCAGGTTGGGGTGGTGACCAACGTTGCCCCGGCGCACTTGCAGTTTTTCGATTCGGTCGATGCCATTGCCCTGGCCAAGCGCGAATTGGTTGATTACCTCGCTACCACGGGCCCGAATGCGGTGGCCGTCCTGAACGAAGACGATGAGTGCGTGCGCAAGTTCGCCGAGGGGTTTCCTGGACGCGTCGTGACATTCGGTTTCTCGGATAAAGCGACGTTCCGCGCCTTGGACGTAAAGCCTGGAACGGGCATTGGGAGCGCCTTTCGCGTCGTTTCCCCAGATTGGGAGGCGGAGTTCACGCTGCCTTTGCCGGGCTGGTACAATATCCAGAACGCGCTCGCGTCGATTGCGGCATCGAGCGTGTACGCCATTCCGCCGGAAGAGATGCGGCAAGCACTGGCGGGATTTCAAAACTTACATCAGCGGAGCGAAATTCTTACACTCCCGCGCGAGGTCACGGTCATCAACGATTGCTATAACTCGAATCCCCTGGCCATGGAGAGCATGCTTCAGGCGCTCGCATCGTGGCCGGGGGCGCGCCGTCGCATCGTGGTGGCGGGGGAGATGTTGGAACTGGGGCCGACGGCGCCGGAGTTGCACCGGGGCGTGGGCCGCAAGTGTGCGCAGAGCGGCGCAGCGTGGGTAATTGGCGTTCAAGGCGATGCCAAGTCCTTAGTGGAGGGCGCCATCGAGGGTGGAATTCCGCCGTTGCAAGGACAGTTTTTCCCGGACGCCAAATCGGCGGGCGAGTTTTGCCAAACCCTGATTGCGCCGGGCGACCTGATCCTGGTAAAGGGTTCGCGCGGCGTTCACCTGGAGACGGTCATTGAAATGCTCAAAAGCCAGTAGACGGCATATGGCAAACGGTAGACAGGGACGAGCGCTTGAAGGGATGGTCCTGTACCGTATACCGCCTACCGTCTGCTGTTGACTGACTACTTACTTCGGATTTTTCCTATGTTCTACTATCTTTATGTTCGTCTTCACCAAGACTTTCACGTCTTCAACCTATTTCACTACATTACTTTTCGGACCGCCTACGCCAGCATTACCGCGCTATTTCTCTCCCTGACCATGGGCCCATGGTTGATTCGGAAGCTCAAGGAATTCCAGATCGGCCAATACATCCGGGAGGACGGGCCGAAGGCCCACCAGGCCAAGGCGGGAACACCCACGATGGGCGGCGTCCTCATCGTTCTCTGCATCATTGTTCCCACGCTGCTCTGGTCGGACCTTAGCAATATTTTTGTGTGGCTTACCATGGGCACCACGTTGGCTTTTGGCGGCATCGGTTTTTGGGACGACTTCCAGAAAATCCGGCACCAGCAAAACAAGGGGCTGACGCCTCGGGGCAAGTTCGGGCTGCAGATTCTGGTCAGCCTGGTTTTTGGGATTATTCTGGTTTCCTTATCCGCGCGGGGGCTTTACTCCACCACTCTGGTCTTTCCATTCTTCAAGCGCATCCACCCGACCTTCCTGATTTCGCGCTTTCTGGGGAATATCTGGACGTACCCCATAGCGTTTCTCCCTTTCTTGCTGTTTGTTATTCTGGTTTTGGTGGGTTCCTCGAATGCCGTCAACCTGACAGATGGGCTCGACGGTTTGGCGATTGGCTGCCTGCTGGTTTCAGCCTCGGCCTTGACGGTACTGACCTACGTGGCGGGTCATGCGGTATTTTCCCAGTATCTTGATTTGGAACATCTCCCGCGGGTGGGTGAATTGACCATTTTCTGCGGCTCCATGGTGGGTTCCAGTTTGGGTTTTCTTTGGTACAACGCCTACCCTGCGGAAATCTTTATGGGGGACGTGGGCTCGCTGGCGTTAGGGGGAGCTCTGGGCACGGTCGCGGTGCTGGTGAAGCAGGAATTGCTGCTGCCTTTTATTGGAGGAATCTTTGTGGTTGAGGCGCTTTCCGTCATCATTCAAGTCGCCTCGTTTAAATCACGGGGCAAGCGCGTATTTCGCATGGCCCCCCTGCATCATCATTTTGAGCTGTCAGGGTGGAAGGAATCGAAAATCATCACGCGATTCTGGATAGCCGCGCTGATTTTCGCGCTTTTTGCCCTGACCACTCTGAAGTTGAGGTAGGCTGGTACAGGGGGAAAGGCGAAACTGGAAATTCGAAACTCGAAACTGAAAACTTGAAACTCGTGCTTCGCCGCGACCTTCAGTTTTCGAGTCCCGGTTTTCGAGTTTCGAATTTCGAATTTCGTATGGACGTTCAAAACAAACGCGTACTGGTGGTCGGCTTAGCCCGCAGCGGGTTCTCGGTGGCCCATGCTCTGGCGACTCACGGCGCGGTGGTCACGGTGACTGACCGCAAGCCGCCGGCGGACTTCGGCGACCTTCTCCCGCAGCTCCTCAAGGACAAAGTCGGACTGGAACTGGGGACGCAGCGCGTCGAAACTTTCCTCCGCCACCAGATCATTGTCACCAGCCCCGGTGTTCCGTGGGACATGCCGCAGCTTCAGGCGGCGCGCGAGCGAAGAATTCCCGTCTACCCGGAAGTCGAAGCTGCCAGTTGGTTTCTGGAAGGCACCCTGGTGGGCGTAACCGGATCGAATGGCAAAACCACCACCACCTCACTGCTGGGTGACATGCTGAAGGCATCCGGGTTCCCGACGTTTGTGGGCGGCAACATTGGCGACGCCCTCAGTTCGGCGGTGGACCACGCCCAGCCCGGCACCAGGTTTGTTACGGAGTTGAGCAGCTTTCAGCTGGAAGGCATCCGCGAATTCCGGCCGCACGTGGCAGTGATGCTGAACCTTTCGCCCAACCATCTTGACCGGCACCCCAGCCTGGAAGCCTATGCGGAAGCGAAGCGGCGGATTTTCCATAATCAAAACAGCCAGGATTATGCCGTGCTGAATGCTGACGATCCATGGGTGGCGGGACTGCAGGCCGGGGTTGCCAGCCAGCCGGTATTTTTCAGCCGCCGCCGCGAACTTGCCAACGGAGTTTTCATTTCCGAGGGAAAAGTCTTCTATCGTGTTCGCCACCTGGAACGCGTTCTGTTTGAGACCAGTGACGTAACTCTGCGGGGCGATTTCAACCTGGAAGATGTTTTGGCGGCCACCACTGCGGCGTGCCTGCTGGGCGCGGATTTCGCCGCCATCCGCAAAGCCGTACGGGCGTTTCAGGCCGTCGAGCATCGCCTGGAGTTTGTCCGGGAAATTGAGGGAGTGAAATTCTTCAATAACTCCAAAGCCACCAGTGTTGACGCCACGGTGAAATCTCTGGAAGCCTTCGAGAGCGGCCTCCACGTGATCATGGGCGGCAAGGACAAGGGAGCCCCCTACGCGCCGCTGCTGCCACTGCTGAAGGATCGAGTGCGTGAGATTCTGGTGATTGGCGCCGCCGCCCCGGTGATTACAGAACAATTGGCGGGTGCGGTGGACATCATCCAGGCGGGAGATATTGCCACTGCCGTGTATGAAGCCTTCACCCGGTCGCACCCTGGCGACACCGTGCTTCTGGCCCCGGCCTGCTCGAGTTTCGACCAGTTCCATGACTACGAAGAACGCGGTCGCGTGTTCAAAGGGCTGGTTAAGCGCCTTGCCAAGGATGTGTCAACCGGGCGAGTGTTCCGGAGGCAGGAGCGAGGACAGGAGCCAGGAGCCAGAAAGCAGGAGCTAGGAGTCAGGAGTCAGGAGTCAGGAGCCCGGAATCCTGAATCCGGAGTTTTGAATAATGGCTCCGAAGGCCGGGGTTTTGAATCTGGAATTTTGAATCTTGAATCCCGAACCCGGCGCCGCTCGAAAGGCCAAAACATCGAGGGACCTCGCGACACCGTAATTCCCACCCCCGATAAGGAGGTGCGCACGGAAGGCGGGGTGGTTGACCCCACGCCCACCCAGACAGCCACAGACCATCCAACACCGCGCGCAACAACGCCAAGTGCGGATAAACCGGCTCGGAAGAAGCCGGCGAAAGCTCTCCAACCCGTAATGGACCAGGCCACGGCGGAGACCACAAAGGTCACGGAAGCAGCGCCCCCCGTGATTGTTCCGGCAGAGAGCCCAGTTCCGCCGCCGGTGGTGGAAGGCCCGCCCGCGCCGGCTCAAACCGCCGCGGAAGAGCGCTCCAAGGCTGTCGTTTCCAGCCCATCCGCAATGCTCAGGATAGACTTCGCGAAGGAACCTGACGGTTCGCAGGAGTCTGCTGCCGGCGAGGTCTCCGGCAGTTCTTCACCCCAAGTGCGGGCTCAGAATGAAAGCACCACGAGTGTTTCCGAGCGCAGTCAAATGGCAGACACGCACGAAGAGAAAACAGCGGAATCCCCAATTCCGCAATCCCCGAGCCCCATGTCCAGTGTCCAGTCCCCCGTTTCCCATACCTCGACCCCTTCGCACCACGTTGAGTTGAGTTACGTTTATGAAGTGGACGCCGAGGATATGCCGGAAGTGGAATCGCAAGTCTTGCCGGAGGGCGAGCCGGTCATTTCCGTATCGGCAAGCACGGCGGAAGCTCCTGATGATGAGGCGTTGCCGTTTGAGTCGCGCAAGGCTGGGGAAGGCGAGTCCGAGGTCCCAAGTCCGAAGCCCGAGACCCAAGGGGCAGCCTCCGGCGCTCAGCCCTCCCCGAAGGACCCGAAGCCGGTTGATGGCAAGGACAGTTGAGGAATTGGCGATTTCTGATTGCCGATTGTCGATTGAATCAAAGGGATTTTTCGATAGACGCATTTACTGACGACTGACAACTGACGACTGGTTTTTGCTTGCCACTCGCCACTAACCACTAATCACTGCTTTTCCTATGGCTCGCCAACTTCAATCCGACAAGGTTCTCTTCGGCGCCGTGGTGGGCCTGGTACTGTTTGGCGCGCTGATGGTCTTCTCCGCCTCCGCCGTCATGGCTGCGGACCGGTACAATAACGGCAATTATTTCTTATTCCGGCAGTTGGCATGGGCGGGAGTGGGCCTGATCGCGGTTGGAATACTGATGCACACTGACTATCGCCGGCTGGCAAGCCCCATGGTGGTCTTTCCCGCGCTGGCGCTCGAATTCATTCTACTGGTCCTCGTGCTTTTCGTCGATCGCAGCCACAACACTCACCGCTGGTTTCATATTGGCGTCGCAAGCTTTCAACCCTCCGAGCTCGCCAAGATTATCCTGACCGTCTTCCTGGCATTTTTTCTCGATTTGCGCAAAGGCGAAATAAATGACTGGAAGCATACGCTGGCGCCCATCCTGCTTGTTGCGGGCCTCATGGGGGCGTTGGTGCTGAAGGAGCCCGACCTGGGGACCACGCTGGCCATGTGCCTGATCCTTGCGGCAATGCTCTTTTCCGCGGGGTTGAATCTTCGCTATTTTGTCGTGACCGGAATTGCCGGACTGGTCCCGCTGTACTTCCTGATTTTCCACTCCACCTATCGGTCCAATCGGATTTCTGCTTTTTTGCACCCTTACGCCGATCCGTTGGGAAAAGGGTTCCAGATTCTGCAGTCCTACATTGCGGTGGGAACCGGAGGCATTACCGGCGTGGGTCTGATGGAAGGCAAACAGAAACTCTTCTTCCTGCCCGAACCCCAGACGGATTTTATCTTCTCTGTGGTGGGTGAGGAGTTGGGTTTGCTTGGCTGCCTTGCCGTCGCGGCGATTTTCGCCATCATCCTCATACGCGGACTGCGGGCAAGCGCCGCATGCCGGGATGACTTTGGACGGCTGCTGGCAATCGGGCTGACGGTGATGATCGTCGGCCAGGCGCTGGTGAACATGAGCGTGGTGTTGGGACTCCTTCCCACCAAGGGTATCCCCCTGCCGTTCGTGAGCTATGGAGGATCGTCTCTCTTGGTGAATCTGGTGGCCGTCGGCATTTTGCTGAATATTTCTCAGCAGGCCAGTTGAAGAAAGAGCGAAAATGGAAGATCGAAATTCGAAACTCGAAACTCGAAAACTCCGTACTAGGTAAGGTTTATGGGTGTGCCCCCCTCAGATTTGCGACGTACTGTAAAGGACTTTACGGATTTGGAGGTTTGGAAAGCTGCCAGGGAAATGCGACGACAGATATATATGCTGGCGAAGAAGTTGCCGGACTTTGAAAAGTTTGGACTGGCTTCTCAGGTTCGCCGCGCAGCGGTCTCCGTTACCGCGAACCTGGCAGAGGGGTACGGACGGTTTGGTTACCAGGAGAACATTCAGTTTTGCCGCCAGGCGCGAGGTTCAATTTACGAGCTCCGCGACCACATTATCACTTGCGTGGATGAACTTTTCATAAGCAAAGATGAGGGATGTAAGATTGACGCCATGCTGCAAAGAGTGGCGATGATACTGAACGGATATCTTCGGGCAACCCTCGCGCGTAAGCAATCAGACCGTACGTAGCTCGCGAGTTTCAAGCCTTTCAATTTTCGGGTTTCGATTTTCGAGTTTCCAGTTTCGAGTTTCGTCATTTATGCAAAAGGGAACGCGAGTCCTGATGGTTGCAGGCGGAACGGGCGGGCATATCTTTCCGGCTCTGGCCGTAGCCGAGGAATTGCGCCGGCGCGGGGAGCATGTGGGGTCCCCGTACGAAATTGAATTCGTCGGCACGCATCGCCCGCTGGAAGCGAAGTTGATTCCGGCCGCGGGCTTTCGACTTCGCACGGTGGACGCGGCGGGCTTGAAGGGCATTGGCGGCATTCAGCGATTGCGCAACCTGCTGGTGTTGCCTCGTACCGCGATTGAGGTGGCGCGCATTTTGCGTGAGTTTCAACCGCAGGTTGTCGTGGGAGTGGGAGGTTACCTGGCAGGACCGGTGTTGCTCGAAGCGGCATTGGCCAATATTCCCACGATTCTGATTGAGCCCAATGCACGACCGGGATTCACCAACCGCCTGCTGGCTCCAGTGGTAAGCGCCGCGGCGGTGGGATTTGAAGAAACGGCGAGCCTGTTTGGAAGCAAAGCGCGCGTAACGGGGCATCCCGTGCGCCGGGCGTTTTTCGAAATTCCTGTGGCACAGAAATTCCTGCCGGTGGGTGTGGATTCACAGCCAGGAGTGGCTGTGTCACCCTTCACTCTCTTCGTGGTGGGTGGCAGTCAGGGATCGAGCGCTATCAACCAAGCCGTCGTCGCAAGTCTGCCGTTGCTCGAATCTGATGGCCCCCTGACCATTAGGTCGGAACAAGCGGACGTCGCGCCGGGCATGATGAGAATCATCCACCAAACGGGGGAACGCGACTATAATGAAGTATCGAAGGCCTATCAGGAGCATCGCGTGCTTGCTTCTGAAGTCCATGCCTTTATCGATGACATGCCCGGCACCCTTGCCCAGGCGGACTTGGTAATCTCGCGCGCCGGCGCCACTGCGGTGGCAGAACTGGCCGCCGCGGGAAGAGCCTCGTTGCTGATTCCATTCCCCGGCGCCACGGATCAGCATCAGTTGGAGAATGCCCGGGCCATGGAAAAGGCCGGGGCCGCCCGTGTCATCGTGCAGTCGGATCTCGCGCCGGAGCGGCTGGCGGAGGAAATCCGCGCTTTGGTGGCGAGTCCGGCGACGCTCGACTGTATGGAAGCCTGCGCTCGCCGTTTGGCACGGCCCGACGCGGCGGCCATCATTGCGGATATGGTGGAGGATTTTGCAAGGCGATCGTAGGGGCGGCAGAAACGCTCGACAATGCACAAAGATTTTGGAGAGGAAATAGCGTTCAGTACTCAACGATCGGCGAAATGCATTAGCTGACCGCTGATAGGTGATAGCTGACAGCTCAAAAAAGAATGCTTGGTAAAATTCAAAAGATCCATTTCGTAGGTATCGGCGGCATCGGCATGAGCGGCATCGCCGAGGTGTTGCTGAATCTTGGCTTTAAAGTTTCAGGTTCAGACCAGAGATCCACCGCAGTAACGGAGCGGCTGGTGAATCTGGGTGCGCGAGTGTTTGAGGGCCATGCAGCCAGTAACATCACCGACGCGCAAGTCGTGGTGGTGTCGTCCGCCGTGCATGCGGACAATCCGGAAATTCAGGAAGCCCAGAAGCGGCAGATTCCCGTGATTCCCCGCGCCGAAATGCTGGCGGAATTGATGCGGATGAAGTTCAACGTGGCGGTGGCGGGCTCCCACGGTAAAACATCCGTCACCTCCATGATCGCAGTGATGACGGCGGAAGCGAACCTTGATCCCACGGCAGTGATTGGCGGACGGCTGGCAATTTTTGATTCCAGCGCCCGCTTGGGCAAAAGTGATTTGATGGTGGTGGAGGCCGACGAGAGCGACCGGTCGTTCCTCTACCTGCTGCCTTCGATAGCCGTGGTCACCAACATTGACCGCGAACACCTGGATCACTACAAGGACATTAATGAAATTGCCGCGGCCTTCGTTTCATTCATGAACAAGGTTCCCTTTTACGGTGCCGTGGTGGCTTGCTTCGATCCGCCGTGGCGCGACCTGATGGCGAGCCTGATCCCCAGCTTGCGCCGCCGGGTCATTACCTACGGCATTGAGCCCGGTGCTGATGTTCAGGGCAGGATTCAGGAACTAACGTCCTCCGGATCGGTGTTTGATGTTGTGAAAAAAGGAAATGTTCTTGGACCCTTTACCATCCACGTTCCCGGCCGACACAACGTGCAGAATGCCCTGGCCGCGGTCAGCGTGGGCTTGGAACTGGACCTTTCCCCCGAGCAGATTCGCCTGGGGCTGGAGCGCTTTCGCGCCGCCGACCGGCGCTTTCAGATCAAGGCGGATGTGGACGGCATTACCGTTGTTGATGACTACGGCCATCACCCCACGGAAATTCGTGCCACGCTGGATGCCGCACGGCTGCGCGGGGCCAAGCGCATCATCGCCATTTTTCAGCCGCACCGTTATACGCGCACCAAGTTCCTGCTGGATGAATTGGCCGACAGCTTTGCCGGTTGCGACCGAGTCTACGTGCTGGATATCTATGCGGCAAGCGAAGCCCCCATACCCGGCGTGAGTTCCCAACTGCTGGTCGGCCGCATGCATGAACACGGGGTGAACAACGCACGCTACGCGCCTTCCGAAGCGGCGATACTCGAAGAACTCTCGCGCGATGCGCGGTCGGGCGACCTGATCATCACCATTGGCGCTGGAAGCGTGTGGAAAATTGGGGAGGCGCTGGCGAAAAAAATTGGAGTTAGGAGTCAGGAGCTAGGAGTCAGGAGTTAGGAAAAGGCATTCCGGATTTCGAATTCCCGATTCCGGGACACGAAAACCGGATTCTGGAGCCCGGAAACTGGATTTCGGATTCCGGAACCCGAAAATTGGTTTCCAAATTTGGCATCACTGAAAGGGCCATCCGAATTTCGACCTTTCGGAGCTCTAGGATTCGAGATTCGGAATCAGAAATCCGGGATACGGCGTGAGGAACTCGGAATTAGGTCGTCCGGAATTAGGGATTCGGAATCCGGAATGATCGGAACGGGTTCTGGTAGCTTTTCCATTCATAGTTCGGGATCGCGGATTCCGAATTCCGGACGACCGAATTGAAAGCTCGAATTTCAACTTTCGGGCTGCGAAAGAGCGAAGGAACAAAATGAAGTACGACAAATTCGAGGACCTTCCGGTGTGGCAGGCGGCAATTGAATTGGGCCGGCACGTCTATGCGCTCACCGAGGACCCCGCATTTAAGGGCCGCTACAGCCTGTGCGACCAGATCGAACGTGCTGCGGTCTCGGTATCCAATAACATTGCGGAAGGGTTTGAGAGAGGGACGAATCAGGAATTGCTGACGTTTCTGTATATTGCCCGAGGATCTGCGGGAGAAGTGCGGTCCATGCTCTGCTTGCTGAATGGTATGTCACCATTTCGGAATCTGGAATCCGAAATGCAAAATCTGCGTGAACGGACGAACAGCATTTCAAAACAACTGGGGGCATGGGCGCGCGCGCTTCAGGACTCGGACCTTAAAGGACGGCGGTACGTTACAGAAAAGACGCGGCAGGCCGCGGAGAAGGCGCGCGGGCGGGAAGAGTTTCTGAAGCGCTTGGAGGAGATTCGAAGAAAAGGCGCCGCGAAATTAGAGGCCAAGAAATTTGAACCGGGAATCGGCCAACCGGAAGCTGGGCCAAGGGAGTAGCGGGCTGCATTCCGAATTTCGAATTCCGAATTCCGGAATCAGGGAATTCGCAAATCGATGATTCGGAATCAAGAGATCGAAAACCCGCGATTTGAAACCTGGAATTCGGAATCCGTGATTAAGGTTCGACAAGCGGGATGTCGGATTGCAGCGTCGACGGTTCGGAATCCGGAATCAAGAATCAGAAATCCGAAAGGGAAGAGCTCAAGGGGATTTCGGGAATCGACGATTCGGAATCAAGAATTAGGAATCCGGAATCGAAGAGAGACGCGGGAGCGCAGGATCGACGGTTTGGAATCCGGAATCAAGAATCCGAAATCCGAAAGCGGAGTGCCGAAGGGGATTTCGAGAATCGACGGTTTGGAATCCGGAATCCGTAATCCGGAATTAAGGCTTAGAGCAAGACGCCGGGCCGCGCATCCCGCCCCTGTGTCCCGACTGGTGATTTATTATGGCAACGACATTAGAACCGGACGCCCTGAACGTGCTTCCCATGCAGGATGATTTCGACACGCCGGAGGAGTCTCCGTACCTGCGCCGGCAGAAATCTGCTCCGGTGCGGCGCAGCCGGTTTTCACCGCGGCTGCGCGTTGTGCTGTTTGTGATTGCGGTGCTGCTGCCCGTTGGTTTCGCGGGCTATGCCCTGGCGACATTCGCGCTCACATCACCTTATTTCGTACTGGATTCACCGGATGACGTCGTGGTGACGGGAAACCATTTTGTTTCGCGCGAAGAAGTTCTGGGCTCTTTGGCTTTGCCCTTGACGGGGAACATCAAGAGAGGGACCAACGTCTTCCATATGACCCTGGATGTTCAGCGGCACGGGGTGGAAGCATTGCCGTGGGTGCGGGCAGCGTCTGTAACCCGGATTATGCCGCACGGCTTATTAGTACACATCACCGAACGGACTCCCGTGGCCTATGCGAATGTTGGGGGTCGCGTCAGCCTGGTGGATGAGGATGGTGTGTTGCTGGACAAGCCTGAAAGCGGCGTGTTTGATTTTCCCGTGCTCTATGGACTGGAGAGTATTCCCAGCGCTGACGACCGCCGCACGCGCCTGGGTCTTTATATGAACTTCATGGGCCAGTTGGGCACGGAAGCCCCCCGCGCCGGATGGATAATTTCGGAGGTTTATTTGTCGGATGGGGAGGACCTCAAGGCGCTGCTTATTCAAGGACAACGCACCGTGCAAGTACACTTCGGGCAGAAGGATTTTTCTCAGAGATTCCAAAATTTTCTGACCTTGCTCCCCGAGATTCAGAAATCAAATGATAAGATTGATTCTGTCGATTTGCGTTATCGCAATCAGGTTGTAGTGGACCCGCAAACATCGACTCCACCGGCGGAGCCAACAGTCCCCGCCAGTGGCGATCGAAAGGGTTAGGGTTGCTATGAGTTTTCAGCTCTCAGCCATCAGTTAAAGCAATGCTGGATTTCTGATAGCGGGAAGCTGATAGCTGAAGGCTGATAGCTGAAAGCTGAAAATGGCACGTAAAAGCAACTTTATCGTCGGGCTCGACCTGGGGAGCGTCAAGACCTGCGCTCTTGTCTCTAAGCCGAACTCCGAGGGAAAGTTGGAAGTGGCGGGTCTGGGGGTGGCGGAATCCAAGGGCTGGCGCAAGGGGATGATCGTCAACCTTGACCTTACCGCGCTGGCAGTAAAGAAAGCCCTGGAGGCCGCGGAGACTGCCGCCGGAGTTTCCATTGATTCCGCCTACGTTGGCGTGGCCGGCGCCCACATCAAGGGAGTAAATTCCCGCGGGGCCATCACCCTGGGGAAGACTGCCACTGCGACTCGCGAAGTGGAACGGGATGACATGCGGCGAGTCATTGAGACAGCGCAAGGCATTACGCTGCCGGAGGATCGCCAGCTTCTGCAGGTTCTGCCGCAAAAGTTTCTGCTGGATAGCCAGGACGGCATCCGTGACCCAGTGGGTATGGTTGGAGCGCACCTGGAAGTGAATGTGCACCTGGTCACGGCGTCGATCTCCGCGTCCCAGAATATTGTGACCGCGGTTAACCATGCGGGCGTGGTAGTGCAGGACACGATTTTTGAACCACTCGCTTCCGGCGAGGCATGCCTGACGGCCGATGATCGTGAACTGGGCGTAGCTCTCGTGGATATTGGGGGCGGGACCACCGACCTGATTGTCTACCACGCGGGAGTGGTGCGGCACACGGCGGTGATTCCCGTGGGCGGCGAACACTTTACCAACGATATTGCCGTGGGTTTGCGGACGCCAATTCCGGAAGCGGAAAAGATGAAGAAAGCCTGGGGCGAGCGGGACCCCTCCAAGCCCGCCGACGCCCTGGTGGAGGTTCCCAGCGTGGGGGAGCGGCCTTCCCGCGTAGTTAGTTACGCCATGTTGAGCGAGATCATTGAGCCCCGCGCACTGGAACTGCTGGAGTTGATTCGGGCGGAAATCGACCGCTCGGGTTGCGAAAAGCAGTTGGGGGCGGGAATCGTTCTGGCCGGTGGAGGCGCGAAGCTCGGCGGTTTGACAGCGCTTGCGGAACCCGCTTTCGGCTTGCCCGTGCGTGTGGCCATCCCCGCTGGGTTGGAAGCGATGGGAGAAATACTCCCTGACCCGGCATTTGCAACCGTGGTAGGGTTGGTGGTCCACGGGTATCGAACTCGCTTACTGCGTGACGCCAAGGAATCTACCGGGATTTTTGGAAAACTCTGGAACAGCATGCGGGGCAGGAATTGAGTTATCGGGCGACTGAAAAACCCGTGGCTCAATGGCCAGATAACCAGCTGGCCAGATGAGCAAATGACTCATTTGTGGAAGGAACCATCATGAGCGATGACGGCATGGGCAACCTCCGGGTGGATTTTTCGGACGAGTTGCGCGACGGCGCCAGGATTAAGGTGATTGGGGTTGGAGGAGGCGGGGGCAATGCGGTTAACCGCATGATCGACGCCGACGTTAAAGGCGTGGACTTTCTTGTGGCCAATACTGATGCGCAGGCGCTGCAGGGTTCCAAAGCCGCAATTAAAATTCAACTGGGCACAAAGTTGACCAAGGGGCTGGGATCGGGGGGTAACCCGGAAATCGGACGACGGGCGGCTCTTGAGGACACAGAGAAGCTCATCGAAGCCCTGGAAGGTGCGGACATGGTGTTCGTCACCACCGGGCTGGGTGGGGGAACGGGCACGGGGGGAGCTCCCATAGTAGCCAGCCTGGCCCGCGAGTTGGGCGCGCTGACGGTGGCGGTGGTTACCAAGCCCTTTGCCTTCGAAGGCAAGCGCCGCATGATGCAGGCCGAGCAGGGATTGGCGGAGTTGAGTCAGGGAGTGGACACCGTCATCTGCATCCCCAATGAGCGCCTGATGCAGTTCGTCGATAAAGGGACAAGCTTTTTCGAAGCATTTCGTATTGCTGACGACATTTTGCGGCAGGGTGTGCAGGGAATTTCCGATATTATTACCATTACGGGTATCATAAACCGCGACTTTGCGGACATTAAGACCATCATGGAAGGTATGGGGTATGCGGTGATGGGTACGGCGGTGGCCAGCGGAGAGAACCGCGCGGTGGATGCGACCAACCTTGCCATGGCCAGTCCCCTGCTTGAGGATGCCAGCATCAACGGCGCCCATGGAATTTTGCTTAACATAACCGGCTCAAGCAAGCTTACACTGTATGAAGTCCATGAGGCGTCCACCATCGTGCAGAAAGCCGCCGCGGACAACGCCAACATAATTTTTGGCGCCGTGCACGATGAGTCGATGGGAGACGCCGTCAAGGTTACGGTGATTGCCACAGGGATAAAGTCAGAAAGGATGGGCGTCAAACCGCTTCCCAACCTCTCTCCGGCGCTACGCACTGCGCAGCAAAGTGTCAAGAACATGATGGCCAAGAAAGAGAAGCTGCCGGTGGAAGCCCAGCCTCCCAATGTGACTACCGAGATCCAAGATGACGATCTGGATGTGCCGGCATTTATCCGCCGCCGCAAAACCGAGCAGAAATAGCGGGACTTGGCGTGGTATTCTCTTTAGGTAAGGGTTGACGGTGTGTTTGATCTTTACCCCCGTCGGCTTCGCTGGGTGCGATCGGCGGGTGGATGATATTGAGTATTTGAAGGTTGGACTGATTTGGCAGCCGCAATTTTGTAGCGTTTTTGCCGGGCCAGGGAGGGTCATCGAACCCCCTGACACGGGTGCACGGGGTTCCTTGCCAGTGGAATACCTCTTGCCTTCTGCGGTCAATTCACTGTATTTATCGAAATCCTGGCTTTGTGGCCCCAGCATGCGGAAAACCCATGGCTGGCTGACATCATCTGAGGAAGAGGCGCTGGGCTGTATTGGTAACCACCGGGGCATAAGCCGGGAACCCCCACGTTGCAGCAGCAAAGTGCCACTCCCAGACGTAAACCGAAGGAGAAACTTGAGACGGACGCCCCCATGTAGGCTGGCGAAGATCCTTGGGATACTGCTTTTCGCCGGAATCTTAGCAAGCTGCTCTAGTACACCGCCATCCAGCCCCAATCCCGGCAACGGGACCTTGGTAACGATTGTGACCGACGTACCCCTTTGCAATGCAATTTCTGCTAATGTGGTCGTCCAGAACTTGAGTTTCACGACGGTGGAGGGTGGCACCGCGCAACCGTATATCAACACCACGCCCTCCTATGCTCCGGAAATCCGCCTGAACCTGGAACAGCTTCGCGATTTCAGCACTGTCCTGTATTCGTATCCCCTTCGGGCGGGCAGCTACAATCAGGCGAATCTTGATTTCGAACTCGCCCAATTGGCAGCTTACGACGCCACTCTGAGCCCTCCGGTGCACTCCTATACGGTGAATTTCACCAACACCAAGCCCATAATTACACTTAGCCCGCCCCTGGTCATAACCGCAGGGCAAACCAATGTCTTGCTTTTGGATTTTGATGTGCTGCGCATGCTCCCGACGAATTCTTCCGGAAACCTTACCGGGCAGATCACGCCCATCGTCAGCTTCACTCAATTGTCATCGACCACCCCTACCGGTGCCACCAATCCTAATGGATTTACCGAAATTGACGACTTATGGGGATTCGTGAGGAGCATTACCAACACTAATTCCACATCGAATTCTACTTACAAGGGTAGCTTTCTGATGCAAGTCCTCTCGCCTTCAACGGCGGACGCACCAGCCTTGCCAATGAATCTTACCGACACTACCACCAAGGTCGGTTTTGCGGACCTTGTCCATCTCCTGCCCAATAGTTATGTGGAAGTCGACGCTATTTTGGATAGTCAGGGGAACCTTGTGGCAAAGACCGTGGAAGTTCAGGCGATTGAAAATCCTTTCCCCAATGAATCCGGCGTGACACCCAGCACGGCCCTGATCGGCCCGATAGTTTCAATTAAGACGGATACAGCAGGAAACCCCACGCAACTTGGCTTATGGGTGCATGACGCCGAACCTGATGACACCTCCACGCTTGAGATGGACAGTGTTTACCTGGTCGATCTCACGGCGAATCCCACGTATCAGTCCTCAATTCTGGGCCCGAATTTCGCCAACCTTTCCTTCGGTCCGAAGAACTTGGCAGTAGGTCAGGAACTTGTGGTACATGGGGCGTACACCAAACCAACCGCCCCCGCTGGAGGCGTTGCCACCGCGCCCTTTACCGTTGAACCCACGGCAATCTACTTGAAGTTGCAATCGATGCAAGGAACGATGGGTTCGATGTTGGCAGTCGGGTCAGACGACGCAACCGGGGTCTTCCTCATGAATCCTTGCTGCACTCTGCTGCAAGGGGTTCCTCTTTATGTTGTCACCAACAACCAGACGGCTTACGTCAATGTGACGGGATTGAATGGGATAACGACGGTAAACTCCCTGCTGGTCAAAGGGATGCCCTACTATGAGGCCCAACCCGTCACGATTAACGGGGTTACCATTCCGGCCGGCTCGATGGTGTTTCAAGCCAAACAGGTGCACGTGCTCCAGTAGGACTTCGTTGGGGCGTCACTATTCGCGGCACACTTGATTCGCAGGGTCGGCTATTGTGGCATCGACCTTGAGGTCGGCACCGGTTTTGTAGGGCCGAACAGCGTTCGGCCTCGGAGTGCTGACCTAAAGGTCGGCGCCACAGATACCTATAAAGTCGGCAGTTTGCGCGCCACCGGCTTTTTCTCGCCCGGAAGATGGGTGAACTTCAGGTCGCTTCCAGTCAACATCTTGGTTAGAAGAATGATCTGCCCCGCGTGATGGGAAAAGTGTTCGGCCACGTGGAATGCGGCTTCCATTCCTGTTACCCGATACTTCTGTATGGTGTGAACGCGCGCCAGATCTTCCGCTGAAAGCTTGCGTAACACGCGGCACGCTTCTTGTACAGTCTTCTGCAGGCGGCTTGCCAGAACCCGCTTGGGAAGCGGGCCGCGCTCGCTAAACTCAAGGTCGCGTTTACGGACATCCGCCGAGCCTCCCAAGCCGGAGATAATCCACTGACGGACATTTCCCGTAAGATGCAACACCAGGTTCCCCGCGCTGTTGGAGGCCTCATTGGCCCGCCACCAGACCTGCTCCGTTGACAGGGCTTTGATGCAACTGAGAATGCGCGGCAGATAAACTTGCTTCAAAACGCGCTCTGCCTGAACAATGATGGGATCAATCTCACGGGCTCTGGTCATGATGCTCCTCCACGGTTGACGCCATGTTGACGCCGCGATGCCTTATACTTTCCCCGTAAGGCTAACAATAATGACTTCCCTGAAGCAAGTGATGATGGCCGGCAAGCACTGGTTCCTCAGTGAGAAGGGCCTGGCGCTTGTCATGATTGTTATGGGCGGCTTTTTTGTTGGCCTGGGGATTCATCGCTTTTGGGTGCGCCCCGAACATTTTACCCTGCCGAGTTTTCTGGGATGCGTGGCCGGCGCTTTTGGCGCATTCTTTCTGCTGCTGATTACCGACTACGTTTTGCACCACGCCCCCTTGGTATTCATCCCCTGGATCATCTTCCTGATCTATTTCGCCTTTGTCGAGCCGCACCTTGCGGTCGGGCTGGGCCTGGCCCTGTGGTACATGCTCGCGTCGCAGATGGGAAATTATACAGAGCGACATAAATTGTAGCGTCCCGATCTATAGGGACGACGGCAGTCGGAGACCGCCGCTACAACCGGATGCGCAAACATTTATGCCGCTCTGTATAGGAAGCGTGGCGTGGAGCTAACCCGAATGTCTCACCACGCCCTTGGAAGGGCGGGGCTTCACAGGCTGCGGAAAAACTCGTCGGGGCTTTGATCATCACGGCCATTCCGTTACCACCTTGTAGG
>JARLGN010000557.1 GCA_031292775.1 Acidobacteriota bacterium
CGGGCAGAATGAAGAACACGATGGCTCGCATGGCAATGGTGTACCCGGCCAGCGCCGAGTTTCCGAACACGCTGACCACGCGCATCAAACTGACCCAGGCAACATGCGGAATCAGTATCTGGGCGATCCCGGTCAGCGAGATGCGGAGGAGACGCAGCATGACGCTGGCATGAAGCCGAACCTGCCGCGCCAGGATGCGGATGTGTTCTCCCCCGCGTGCCAGCCGGTAGAATTGATACAACACGCCAATGCCGCGGCCGGTAAACGTGGCCACAGCGGCGCCGGTAACTCCCATGCGAGGAAACGGTCCCAGGCCAAAGATCAGGCACGGGTCGAGAAGCAGGTTGATGGAATTCGACAACCACAAAACGCGCATGGCAATGGCGGCGTCGCCCGCTCCACGAAACACCGCGTTATTCAGCGTCAGCAACAGCACCACAAAGCAACCGCCCATGGCGATGCGCGCATAGCCGGTGCCCACGGACAACACGGCCGGCGACGCTCCCATGAGGTGCAGCAGTTGCGGCGCGAAATAGAAGCATGGAGCGCCAATGGAGACGCCGGCAAGCAATCCCAGCGCGATGGCTTGCACGCCCGCCACGGCCGCTCCCTCGCGATCTCGCTCGCCCACGCGGCGCGCCACCATGGCCGTGGCGGACAATCCCAAGCCCACTCCCACTGCGTATACCAGCGTCAGCATGGCCTCAATCAATCCCACCGTGGCCACGGACTCCGCTCCCAGGCGCGCCACCCAGAAAACATCAACGATGGCAAACAGGGATTCCATGCACATCTCGAGAACCATGGGCACGGCGAGAAGAAAAATCGCGCGCGTCAGGCTGCCCGCGGTGTAGTCCTGGCGCGAGCCGCGCAGCGCTTCGCGTACCGAAGCCCAAAAGGCAGACGCTGGGCGAGTTGTGACTCCTGTGGCCATAAACACCTTGCTATAAGGCTGGGAAAAGAATTCAGCCCGGACCGGGGCTCTGCGGTTTCAAAGCTTCGCGAATTGGGAACTACCGAGGCATGGTCTTCATAATATTTTGAACTTACAACAAGGTGTGGACGTGACGCAAGGGGAATTGCGTCCGCGCTACAAAACGCCCCTCCTTACTGAGGCACGCAAAATAGAGTGACAGATCCAGCGCAGTGCCCGCATTCTGCCGGCACCGGAAAATGCCGCCGGGACGGCGGCGCTACGAAGATTAAGCCGTCACGGTATTTTGCGTACCTCTGTAGATGAGGAGGGGTGGCGCCTTGGGCGATGGAGCGGTTGACCGGCTCGGGCATTGCAAGATTGGATAGGGCGAGCGGAGAAACGCCGCGGACCTACAAAACAGGTCCGCGCTCCTTTCAATTCAAGACGAATCAAGGTTTGCGCCTGCGCGAAGCGCCTTGGAGTGCCGGTAGCAGCAGCTACCGCCTTCCGCCTGAGGTTTATACGGGAATATTGCAGGAGCGCGAGGCTCATCGGGGAAGGCAAATGCAGATACAGAGAGCGGGGATGGGAACGTTATGCTGCTGTAATACCCCACGTTCTTGACCCCCTCACCCGTCTCCGTCGGCTGACGGACTGGTGAAGGCGCCGGTTGCGGTCCACCCTCTCCCCCAAGGGGGCGAGGGAAGTGGATCAACATCGGGCTCTCCTACGCACTCATGACGGATCAACATTGGCCTCCCTTGCGCACTCATGACGAGTAAGGTTTGAGCCTGCGCGAAGCGCTTTGGAGTGCCGGTGGCAGCAGCTACCGCCTTCCGCCCGTGGTTTATACGGGAACGTTGAAAGAGCGCGAGGGCCCTTCCGGAAAAATAAGTGCAGATTCTTCGTCCCGGCACCCTCGGGACTCAGGTTGACAGTGTGAGTGTACATTCCGTAGCTATCTCAGCCACAGCACTGCATTAGCAACCCCGCCCAGGCGCTTTGAGCGGCTCCCATACTAGGCCTCCGGCATTGCCGGGGGATATTTATAAAAGAGGGAAATCGAGAAAAATCCAGCGCTGTTAGAGAGATGAGGCATCCCAAAATACGTGAAGAAAAAGTTGCAAGAATTTCCTTGACTCCGTACTGAGGTACGGAGTGTATATTCACCTCATGAGCAACTTCACTATCGGAAAACTGGCGAAATCAGCTTCGGTGGGCGTTGAAACGGTGCGCTTCTACGAACGCAAAGGGCTTATCAAACGCCCCTCCAGAAGCGTTTCCGGTTATCGACAATACGAAGCCGACGATTCACTCCGAATTCGGTTCATAAAGAGGGTGCAGGAGCTCGGATGCACCTTACGCGAGGTCAAGGAACTGCTTGAACTCGATGCTACTCGCCGAATGACGTGCTCGGATTACAGCGTAAGAATCCAACGCAAACGGGCCGAGATCGACGGCAAGATTAAAGACCTGCAACGCATGAAGCGGGCACTCAATAAGATCTTAGCGTCGTGCGAGGATAACCCCGAGGATGCTGAATGCCGAATGCTGGATTGTTTCGAGAATGACTGGAAGATGCCTAAACAAGACAAACGAAAGGTGAAAAACACATGAGCGACAAAACCGAAATCAGGGAACGTGTTTCCAAGGATTATGCCCGTGCTGTAACTGCCCAGACTGGCGGCGGAGGCGCGTGCTGTGGAGGAGCACCCGCGCAAAAGGGGGTTGTAGCGAAGCTCGCGGGTTACTCCGACGCGGAGCTTACGGCACTTCCGCCGGAAGCCGTCGTAAATTCCTTCGGCTGTGGCAATCCGCTGGCTTTTTCCAGTGTGAAGGAAGGACAGACGGTGCTCGATCTTGGATCGGGGGCAGGGATCGATCTGTTACTTGCCGCCCGCAAGGTGGGTCCCGCGGGTCGAGTCATCGGTGTCGATATGACCGATGAAATGATCGCCAAAGCTAACGAGAACATTGCCGCCTCTAAACTACAAAACGTCGTCGTCCGGAAAGGCATCATCGAGGAACTGCCCGTGGACACAGCTTCCGTGGATTGGGTGATCTCGAATTGCGTGATTAACCTGTCACCGGAAAAACCACGGGTGTTCGGTGAAATCGCCCGCGTGTTAAAGTCCGGTGGGACGATGATAGTTTCGGACATCGTCGCCGAGAACCTTCCGCCTGAAGTTCTGAAGAGCCCCATCCTCCATTCGTCCTGTGTCGCCGGCGCGATCTCTGAAAAGGACTACATTGCGGGTTTGGAGGCAGCGGGGCTCGTCGATGTCGAGGTCCTGGACAGACTCGCTTACGACAGCAATCAGTTGGAGTCATTCATCGGTTCCGAATTGGCAGATTTAAAAGAGGCACCCGGCTGCTGTGGCTCCTCGGCAAGAGGCGGAGATTGGGCAAAGAAATGGGCATCTAATCTCACAGGGAAGATTTGGAGTATGAAAGTTAAAGCGAGGAAGCCCTAAGATAGGGAACGGAAACCTTATGAAAAAAATCCATCTCGACCCGGATACGATCCTCCATCCTCATCCCGTCATGCTCGTCGGCACTTATGGTGCTGACGGAAAACCGAATCTTATGACCGCCTCCTGGGGCGGGATCTGCTGCAGCGATCCACCTTGCGTGGCGGTTTCGCTTCGCGAGGCGACACTGACCTATCACAATATCTTGCACAGTCAGGCGTTCACCGTGGGCGTCCCCTCACGGAAACACGTTGCGGCCGCCGACTACATTGGCCTCGTCTCGGGCCGCGATCATGACAAGTTCCGGGACACGGGCCTCACGGCGCTCCAAAGCGAGCGCGTGCAGGCCCCGCTTGCCGGCGAATTGCCCTTTTCCCTGGAATGCCGTCTTTTCCAGCATCACAAGCTCGGGTTGCACACGATCTTCATCGGAGAAATCCTGGGCATTCTCGCCGACGAGGACGTTCTGGGCCCGATTGGGCTACCCGATATCGAGAAAACCCAGGCAATTCTCTGGGGAGGGTTGGGGAACAACCACTACTTCGCGGTTGGCGAAGAACTGGGTGAAGCCTTCTCCGTCGGGAAAAGCCTCAAAACATCATAACCTGGGATGATTCTCTTATGGGATTGCAGTGCTTTTTCCTATGTAATATGAGCGCAGTGGTAGGCGCAGTTTGCCTTGATCAACGGCTCTTGGCGTGACGACCTCGATGTGGTTGTTAACATCCAAGAACGAAAAGCTCGCCTCCCCTGCCCGCTCAAGACGAATCCAAGTTTGAGCCTGCGCGAAGCGCCTTGGAGTGCCGGTAGCAGCAGCTACCGCCTGGACTTTGGCCTTTAACTAGAGAAAAACGTTGGTGCACTTTTTTGTTGCAGAAGAACCGGAATTTTGGTATCTAGTAATATGACTAGATATCCAAAGGAGGTTCTTCTTATGGGATTCCCCACCAAGGTCCAGCTCATCAAGCGCCAAGCCAGCGAGCAGTGGTACATCAACTTTCCTTCCGCCCTGGCCCAA
>JARLGN010000558.1 GCA_031292775.1 Acidobacteriota bacterium
CCGCTTGGCACCTACTGCGTGGTTTGAGGTCAAGGGGGTTCAAGTTCCGCCGCCAGTATCCCGTGGGACCCTACATTGCTGATTTCTGCTGTACGGAGCTACGCCTGATAGTCGAACTAGATGGTAGTGTGCATGGGCAGCCGAGCCAAGCGAGGAGCGATGCGCGACGCGATGCGCATCTTAAGTCGATGGGCTACACGATACTGCGGCTCCCCAACGGGATTGTTCTTCAGGCCCCGGATTTATTCGTGCAAGAGGTGGTGAGGTTTGGGTTGCTAATGGAGGCGGTGGGATAAACACGTTGAACCTGGACCCCCTCACCCGGCCCGCCCCCGCTGGTGAGAGCGCGGGTTGCGGTCCACGCATTATGAAAGGGCGCCCCTCTCCCCCAAGGGGGCGAGGGCGGAGGTTCTCTTTAGCACGCTCCGAAATGTGGAAACTGCAGGCCCCTCCTCATCTGAGGAGGGGAGCCGTTTAGAACTCCCCTCCTGATTCAGGAGGGGTGTCCGTCAGCCGACGGACGGGGTGGTTACTCGCGGGGTGTTCGATCATGTCTCTGTATCTCAGAGCCTCTGCGGTGAAAATTGCATTCGCGAGATGCGCACTGCGGCGCGTGGACTCACTTGCTACTTCCCTTCATTCAGTTTTTGTGGGACTATTTACTCGTGGGTCGCCCTCCGGTCTGCTTACCAAATAGATTCCGAACGCCTTACAGACGGGGCGAGGGAGAGTCGGCGCTTGTCGTCAGTTAAGAATCTGACATTTAAAGAAGTTCTGGAATTGGTTCGCCCTGACCTCCTGCGCGTGGAGGAGGAGTTCGGCGTCCAAACCTCCGCCGACGTGCGGCCCATTTCTGAAATCGGCCAGTACTTGCAGGAAGGTGGAGGCAAGAGACTGCGTCCGGCGCTCGTCCTGCTGGCGGCAAAGTTGTGCGGATACGAAGGACCTGATGCCGTTCGCATGGGCGCGGTGGTGGAGATGATTCACACCGCCACCCTCGTGCACGACGATGTGATCGATCAGGCTGATACCCGCCGCGGACGCCCCTCCTCCAATTCCCGCTGGGGCAACCCCATGAGCGTGCTGGCGGGCGATTGGCTTTACATGCAGGCCTTCAACATCGCCCTGAACGAGCGGAACTTCCGCATTCTGGACGTTCTGATCCGGCTCACCCAGGTCATGGTGGAGGGTGAGTTGCTTCAGTTGACCTGCCTGCGGAGGCCCACTGTTACCGAAGAAGAATACCTGGAATTGGCCTATCGCAAAACCGCCTGCCTGTTTTCCGCGTGCCTGCGCCTGGGCGCGTTGCTGGGCGGAAAGAATGAAGAGGCTGAAGCGCAATTGGGTCTCTACGGCATTAACCTGGGACTGGCGTTTCAACTGATCGATGACGTTCTGGACTTCACCTCCTCCGAGGAAGTGTTGGGCAAGCCCATTGGCAACGACGTCCGCGAAGGCAAGATGACGCTGCCCCTGATTTATCTTCTGCAACGCTGCACGCCGGAAGAGGCGAGCAAGGTTTCGCGGATACTGGAGGATGGCGGTTTCCAGCCCGGGCAATTTGCGGAGATCGTTGACCTGATCGATCATTATGGCGCCCTGCAGGCAGCGCGGGAAAGAGCCCAGGATTATGCCGAAAAGGCCCGCGGATTTCTGGAAGGCTACCCCAACTCGCCTTACAAAGACGCACTGAACTCACTGCCGGATTTTATTTTGGAACGGGAATCCTGAGGGGCACGCACACCTTCCGTAATGAAACAACGCCACGAAACCGAGATCAAAATTGCGGTCAGGGACGCCAAGGAACTCCGTTGGCGGCTTACGGAATTGGGCTTTCGGCCCGTCATGGCGCGGCACTTTGAAAGCAATTACCTGTTCGATTTCCCCGATCAGCGGCTGCGTAAAGCGCGCAGCCTGGTGCGTCTGCGCTTCGCCGGCGACCAGGGCTTGCTGACCTACAAAGGCCCTCCGGTGCAGTCGACCAAATACAAGATTCGCCCGGAAATTGAAACCCATGTGGAAGACGGCCACCTGATGCGCGAAATTCTGCTCCACATGGGACTGCACGAGGTCTTCAGTTACGAGAAGTTTCGCACCATCTACGCGCCGCGGGGTAAACGCGACGTGGCGCACGCCCCTCAACTGGTGTTTGACGAGACTCCCATCGGAAATTACCTCGAACTTGAGGGCCCTCAGCGGTGGATCGACGAAGTAGCGCGCCAACTAGGCCACTCGCGCAAGGATTACATTACGGAGAGCTACGCGGCACTATATCGGATGAAATGTCAGCTTGAGGGTAAGACCCCCGGAAATATGATTTTTCCCAAACGCGAATCGTGATTGGGTTCTGTGCCGGGGTGGGCTATAATGCGCTTGTGTGTTCCGTCCGTCAGCCGACGGACCGGGGAGGAGAATAATTATGGAAGGGTTGTTAACGCCCACTCATCTGGTTATCATTTTGGTGATCGTTTTGATCCTGTTCGGGCCTGGCAAATTGCCGGAACTGGGCAAGGGACTGGGAAAAGGCATTAAAGAATTCAAAGACTCCATGCGCAGCAGCATGGACGACAAGAAGTAGGCGGCGGCGCCAACCTGTAAGGAGAATAGATAATGGAAGGGTTGCTATCACCGGTTCATCTGGTCTTCATTTTGTTGATCGTCTTGATCCTGTTCGGACCCGGCAAATTACCGGAACTGGGCAAGGGATTGGGAAAAGGCATTAAAGAATTCAAGGACGCCATGCGCAGCAGCATGGACGATAAGAAGTAGGCGGCGGCGCCAACCTGTAAGGAGAATGAAGAATGGAAGGGTTGCTATCACCGGTTCATCTGGTTTTCATTTTGCTGATCGTCTTGATCCTGTTCGGGCCTGGCAAATTACCGGAGTTGGGCAAGGGATTGGGAAAAGGAATTCGCGAGTTTAAGGACGCCATGCGCGGTGGGATGGACGGTTCTTCCGACAAGAAGGAAGAAGAGAAGAAGCCTGAAGAAGACAAAAAGTCCTAGGCCGTCGCACCAAAGGCGGCCTTGGCGCACCACATCCCCATTCCCCTCGCTGATCTTCCCCAAGACGAAATTAAATATGACGCTGCCGCTATGGCCAGACTGCGGGGGGCCCGCATCGGGCTCGCGCGGCTTTGGGTCAAGTGGCCTTAATCAGGCTGCGTGCCTGCAAAGACTTGCCTTCCCGGTCGAATCCCCTCATTATATGCAGTTTGTAATTCACCTTTTTCCATCGCCATCCGAGGAGAACTCTCATGCCAATGGGTCAAACGGAATCACCTCGCAACCCTGTTGGGCAAACTTCGCGCCGCGAGTTTCTGCAAGCCGCCGCCGGCGCCGCGGTCGTCACCCCGGCGCTTGCTCGCGCCGGGCACAGTTCATCTTCGCCAGCGTCCCGCCGCATCCTGGCTTGCGTTGGAACGTACAGCTCGCCGCAAGGTCCGGAAGGAGCGAAGGGCCGGGGGCACGGCATTTATGTTATGGAAATGAATCCCGCCACCGGCGCGCTGAGCGAGCGCGAGCTTGTTCCCAATGATGCGAATCCTGCCTGGCTGGCGTTTGACGCTTCGCACGCGCACTTGTATTCGGCGAATGAGGTTGCAACTTTTGGCGACGGGAAATCCGGTTCGGTCAGCGCTTACGCCGTTGATCGCGCCACCGGGCATTTGACCTTGCTCAACACCGTCAGCTCGGAAGGGGCCGGACCGGCGCACATGAGCATTCACCCCTCGGGGAAGTATGCGCTGGTGGCCAACTATGCGGGCGGGACTGTGGCCGTCCTGCCGATTAACGCGAGTGGCGAACTGGGTGCCGCTACGGATGTGCTTCACAATCACGGTACCGTAGGCCCGGAGCACGCCGCCAGCGCGCCGGCCGGCAGCTTTGCCATCAGCGGGCACGATAAGCCCCACGCGCACATGATTCAGTCGGACGCGGCAGGGCGCTTTGTCGTCGCCAGCGATCTTGGGTTGGACCGGATCTTCATTTGGAAATTCGATTTGGAAGCGGGGAAGCTGACCCCCAACGATCCCGACACCGTGGCCCTGCCGCCGGGTGACGGGCCGCGCCACTTCACGTTTCATCCCAATGGCCGATGGTTTTACTCGCTTCAGGAAGAAGGTTCGACGATTGTGGTGTTCGACTATGACGCGAACCAGGGAAGGCTGACCA
>JARLGN010000074.1 GCA_031292775.1 Acidobacteriota bacterium
CACATGTCGCGAGGCTTCGCCGCTCTTGTGGCACGGGGAAGGGACGAGTAAGATACAGGAATCAAAGTAAGGTAGTCATTACTGCCCTAATCTGTGTGGTGTTATGAAAACGTACTCCCGCGTAATTCTTCTCTTCATATCGGCGTGTTTCCTGCCTCTCACCGGAATGGCCCAAGGTCTGGGACAGGCGAACGCAACGGTATCGGTTAATCCTTATGCCGTGGTACAAACCATCTGGGTTGTAGCAGGAAAGGTCAAGACCACGCACGGCGATCCCGTGCGAAACGCGACGGTAACAGTGGCCCCGCTTATTGCCGCGGCCGTGCGCAGCCTTTCAACTGACGCTCAGGGGGAGTTTCGCACTGAGTACCAATTGAACGCCGTCGGAGTCGATGGGTTCAACGTAGTCCTGACGGCGAAGAAGAAAGGGTTGCGGACAGGCCACGCGTTTGTGAGCTACGCCCGTGCGGCGAAAACCTGGGAGGTTCCGATTACGCTGCGTGAACCCGATGAGGACTCTGCCCAGCTCTCATCCGCGGACCTGATCTCAGGCCTGTTGCCCAAGCTGAAACAACTTGGACCTGAGGATGGGCTTTCGGCAAAGAGCGAGAAGGATTACACACGAGGTGTGGCAGAGTATGTGGACCAACACCATACGGAACGGGCCGTCCCGGCATTTTTCAAAGTGGTGCAACGTGATCCCGAGTGCATCGCGTGCCGAACCATGCTGGGCCTCGCGGAGTTGGACTGGGACGACTGGGACGACGCCAATCGGGCCCTGGCAGAGAGTGTGAACGCAACCCTCGCCAATCGAAAAGTGGGGCGTCCCGAACCGCTGGTGGCTTACGGAACCTGGTTGAATTGGCAGCACGATCCGGAAAAGGCTCAGCCCTTTTTCATGGAAGCTCTCAAGTACACGCCACAGGACGCGCTGACGCTGCAAGAGTTGGGCCGCACACTGCTGTCGATGCAAAAGTTCGAACCGGCGAGCGAATTCTTGAAGAAGGCGCTTACCGCGGGCGCGGCAGCGGAGGCGCGATTGCTTTATGTGGAAGCCCTGGTGGGGGCAGGCCGCTCCGATGATGCAGCCGCGGAAATGAACCGCTATCTTGAAGGGCGCGACGTGAAGAAAATGCCAGTGCGCGTTCGCCAGGTATGGGCGATCGTGCAGGCTCAGAGAAAGGTGGAAGCCACTTACGTCAAGGCCAGGCAGCCGAAGGGACAGGAACACGTCGATCTCCTTCGGCACCCTCCCGCAGAGCTGATCCGCGGTCTCGAACCCGCCCAAGACCAGGAACCCTTGAGTTCCATCCTCGACGGCGTGGGCACAAAGATATTGGAACTCCTCCAGAACTTCCCGAATACGAGCTCGGAAGAAGCAATCCATCAGGAGAAACTGGGCCGCAAGGGAGCGGTCAGCGACACCCAGAATCAGAAATTCCGGTACTTGTGCATGGCCCCGCGTGAGTCCTGGGGGCCCGGCTTTAGAGAATATCGCGCTGATTTTTCAGGAAACGAAGCTGAGCCCAAGGGATCCGCTGAAGGGTTTATGCTCACCAAGGGGTTTAACTCCACGCCGCTCTTTTTTCATCCGTCCTATCGCTCTGAAAGCACTTTTCGCTACCTCGGGCGGCAGACCCTTAACGGCAGGAGTGCGTACGTAATCGCGTTTGCGCAAATTCCGGGAAAATCCCATTTAAGCGGGATCTTCCGGAAGGGTCAGACCTCGATAACAACTTTTTCGCAGGGGCTGGCCTGGTTCGATACAGACACCTACCAAATCGTTCGCCTCCACACTGAGCTCCTGGCGCCCTTGTCTGAGATTCGCCTGGAAAAGCAAACCATGACGATCGATTTCAACGAGGTCCACTTTAGCCGCCTGAAAGAAGCCTTCTGGCTGCCGGAGAATGTCACGGTAACACTCGATTGGAATGGCAAGCAGCTCAGGAATAGGCATGAATACTCCGACTTTAAGATTTTCGATGTTGACGCATCGGAAAAGATCGGAAAACCGAAAGCATCAGCGGAGTCTCCCAAAGAAACGGGCGAGCCGACAGTTACCCAGTAACCAAGGGGAACGGACCCCAGTTATCCCCTCATGAGGATTTGTTATGAAAAGCACTGGGTGTTGGCTACGGGCACACCGCCTACGGACATCTGGCACCCTCCAGGTCAGCATAACCAGTAGTTTGGGCCCCCCTTGGTTCATTACGAAGCGCAGGTTCATTGTTCTTGAGGTAGCACAAGCGGTGAAGTAGAATCGACAGAAATCACCGCTGTCGGAAGAAGGTTGACAACTATGCTGCGAGATACGCACCGGATCATTTTTCTATTGGCTGCCCTTTGTGTTTCGGCAGTAGCCGTAAGGGCCCAAGTGGGGACCCTGAGTGGCATAGATATCGAGGTGCGTAGAATTGTACAGGGGCGGGTAACGGATGCCACGGGGGAACCGATGCCGGGCGTGAGAGTTGACGTCACGACAAATGCCGGGCTGCTAGTCAAGACACTCCAGACAGACCCTCTGGGTGAATTCTATACTGAGTTCATGCTCCACCGGTTTACCGAAACTGACTTCATCGTAACGCTGCTGGTGGTAAAGAAGGGCTACCCAAAGGCCCACGCTTATTGCAACTATGGCAAGACCGGCAAGGCCATACTGATCCCCGTAGTGCTGCACGCGGCCCAGGATGACGCGACGATGCTGCCGCAAGCCGATCTGATTTCGGGACTGGCGCCCAAGCTCAGGACCTTAGGGACTTCCGACGGGTTGTCGGCGAAAGATGCCAAGACATATGAGCGCGGGGCAATAGAATTCCTTGACCGGAACCGTCTGGATTTGGCCGTGCCGCTTTTGGAGAGAGTGGTCGCGTCCAACTTGGCGTGCGTCCGCTGCCGCCTAATGCTGGGGCTGGCTGACTTGAGTTGGGGAGATTGGTCAAGCGCGGAACGCCACCTGGGGGAATCTGTCAACAGGATCCTTGCCAACAAAAAACAGGGGATTCCCGAACCGCTGGTGGCTTACGGAGTGTTGCGGACGTGGGCACACGATCCCGAAAAAGCCGAACCCTACTTCTATGAGGCGCTCAAGTATTCACCGCAGAACGCCCTGGCGCTCCAGGAACTTGGCCGCGTTCAGTCTTTCACCCTCAACTGGGATGGAGCAGCCGATTCGGAGAGAAAAGCGCTTGCCGCAGGCGCTGGACCAGAGGCGCGCCTTCTCCTCGCAGAGGCCCTGGTGTGGTCGGGATCTGCCAAAGATGCCGACGCCGAAATGAATAAGTATCTGGATGGTCGGGACATCAAGAAGATGCCCCCCCGGGTAAACGCGATTTGGGCAAGGATCCAAGCCCGGAAAAAAGACGATAACGCGCTGGTAAAGCTCCAGAAACCGGGCGTGCCTTATCTCGACTATGTCCACAACCCTCCGCCGGAGTTCCAAAAGCTGGAGTCCGCCGGTGACCAAGTGAATTTGGAACAACTCCTCAGCGCCGTAGGAAAAACAGTGGCGGAATCCTTCAAGAATTTCCCCAATACAAGTTCTTTAGAGGTCATTCATCAGGACAGGTTGGACAGCAATGGAAAATCGGGGAGGGGTCTGAGCCAGAAATTTCGTTATCTCTGTTTGACCCCCACGGGAAAGTGGGGCCCCCAAACCGATGAGTATCGTGCTGATGTGACCGGACACGAAGCTTCCATGCGGGGCTTGAAGGAAGATTACATGCTCACCTCGGGATTTGTTGCATCGTCCCTTGTTTTCCACCCTAGCTACCAGCCCGGAAGCAACTTCCGCCTTCTCGGGCGTCAGAAGATTAAAGACCGGGACGCTTACGTGGTGGCCTTCGCCCAGGTTCCGGGAAGATCCCGCATGTACGGAACATTTAAGGCCGGCAAAGAGACGCGCGAAACATACTTTCAGGGCGTGGCTTGGATTGACGCCACAAACCATCAAATCCTCCGCCTCAACACCGACCTGCTGGAGCCTTTGCCGCTCCTCAAGTTGAAAGCGGAGACCACGAAAATCGAGTTCAATGAAGTCCACTTCAGTCGGATTCCGGAAGCGTTCTGGCTGCCGGCAGACGTCACTGTTACGCTTGATTGGAGGGGTCAGCTACTCCGTAATCAACATGAGTATTCGGATTTCATCGTATTCAATGTGGAGGCCATGCAGAAGATCGCCAAGCCGAAAGGCGCTCCGCGCGTTGCCGAAGAAGATGCCGTGCCCAAAGCAACGCCTTAGGGTTTGCACAGAAGTCGGCCTGAATTCCAACGCTCAGGTTGATATCTGCTGACCCAACCTGAACAGCGCGTCGCCGCTCACGCGCATGGTCAGCCACTCCTTCATTACCTTCGCCCCCAGGGACTCGTAGAACTCAATGGACGGTGTGTTCCAATCCAGCACCTGCCACTGGTACCGTCCGCAGCCTTTCGCAACGGCGACTTTGGCCAAATATGCCAGCAGCGCCTTGCCAATTCCCTTCTTACGAAAGCGCGGCCGGACGAAGAGATCCTCAAGATAGAGCCCGGGTTTCCCCTGCCACGTGGAATAGTTGAAGAACCATAGAGCGAAGCCCGCCGGCTCGCCGTCCCACTCGGCAATTTCCACGTGGAAGCGCGGGTCTCCGGAGAATCCATCTCGTCGCAGGTCTTCCGGCGTGGCGACGGCCTCTTCCGGCGCGCGCTCGTACTCGGCCAATTCGCGAATGAATTCGAGAATCAGGGGAATGTCTTCTTGCGTGGCTTTTCGGATGTTCAGCATGAAGACATTCTACTGGATTCAGAGCCGGTCATTCACCCTGTTTGCGTGAACGGGGTTTGGAAATCGACGATTCATTGACTTCGGCGTCGCAGTGCGCTTAAATGACGCCGCGCACAAGGAGTGACGATCATGGTAACAAGACGGAATTTCCTTAAGAATCTTACCGGGGCGACGGTGCTGGCTTCCAACCCATGCCTTCTGGCGGAGGATCGCCTGGCCTGGCCGAAACCGATCGGTCTCGAAATCTATACGGTGCGGGAATTTTTTGCCAAAGACCCGGCGGGAACGCTGAAGCATGTCGCGGCCGCAGGCTATAAGGAAGTGGAAGTCAGCCCCGCCCTCAAGCCGGAGGAACTCCACCAGTACCTCCGCGACGCCGGCCTGACCGCCCCGAGCGGATATTTCGAGTCCCCAAAAACAGTGGAAGATTGGAAGAAGACGGTTGAGCAAGCCCACGCTTATGGACTCCGCTATGTGGCCGTGGGAGACAATCCCCGTCTCGACGCCGCAGCCTGGAAGCGCCGGGCGGACCTGTATAACCAGTGCGGAAAGCTGGCGCAGGATGCCGGGATGCAGTTCTGTTATCACGCCCACTTCAACGAACTGGCACGAATCGGTGACACCACCGGATACGACA
>JARLGN010000075.1 GCA_031292775.1 Acidobacteriota bacterium
CCACGCCCGCTTTGCGGGCTTTTCCGGAACTCTCAAGGTTATTTTAACGCCTATGGGGGCCGGGGGTGAGGGGGTCGCAAGGGCTGCCCACTGGCCTGTGACTTCCGCCAAGTCACAGACTATTCAATCCAGCCACCGGCGGGGGCTGGGCTGCCTTATGCTCTCCGCCAACTGCCTACTGCCAACTGCTTACTGCCTTCCGCCTTCTGCCTACTGCTTCACCGAATCCCGTAAAACAGATACCCCGGCCCCACACGCATATGGTGAATCAGCGCGTCCGGCGCGACGGCGGCTAGGAGCAGCCCGCCGACCGCCTGCGCCAGAGCCAGGGGCCAGATGTTGCGATAGCGCGCGAAGATCTCCGCGAAGACAATTCCGGCAAGAAGTGTGGCGGCCATCAGGATGGGGTTGGGAATGTGCGTGGCGCTGAACATGATGCCAACGAGAGCGGAACTCAGATGCCGATTGTGAATGACCAGCATCAAACGGTTATTAAAATAAGACTGCGTCAGGTATTGCTGAAAGACGCACCAACTGCCATACCCCAAAAGGAGGATCAGCGATTGCCAGGTCGGCCACAGCAGCGCCAAATGCTCGCGGGTAAAACCATAGTAGAGCATCGGCAGGCACAGAAGAATGGCCAGAGGCAGAACTCTAATCGCACTGGTGCCAATGTCGGTGCCGCCGAGGCCGAGCCCGCGCACAGTATCCCGGCGCAGCACATGGCTCAAGAGAATTAATGCCAAAAGCGCAATCCAGATGTGAGGGTAGGGATGCTGCAAGCGCCAGATGTACGCGAGAATTCCGGCGAACATCAGCGCGACTTCAAATGCCGCGGCAACGGGGCGGCGGGCACTGGCACCGGCTTCCCTCTCTTCGTCTGAGGCGACCTGACTCATCAATTCTCCGGTCCCCATTGTACTCCCGAAAGTTGTCGCGATGAGACCGGTCAGGCCTCGAATCGGTGCGCAACATAGAAGTGAAAAAGCGGATGTAGCGCGGGCGTGCTTTCCAGCCCCAAAGGGGCGTCCTAACTCAGCCCAGGCCATCGGCCTGGGTGCGGGGACTCACTTCCAACCCCAAGCCCTGAAGGGGCGTGCTAACACCTGCCTCAATCCCCTAACAGACTGCGGGTTCATTCCCATCCGGGGAGGACAGGGGGGGGTAGATCGCCCCTACAGGGCTCGGCCGCGAATCAATCTGTAAACCCAGGCCGTTGGCCTGGGCTGTGATAGGGCGCCCCTTTGGGGCTTGAAAGCACCACGGCCCAAAGGGAACCGCGGAGGCTGGTCGGAAGTCCAGGCTAGCGACGCGGTAGTGCTAAGAGGTATGGTGCTAACAAGGGGATTACGTGCTGCTAACTCTCCGGACGATCGGAAACGCCGCTCACGGAAGAGTGGGGCGCGGCAGGCGGCGTGGTTCGAAAAGGAAACACTAAGCGGAACGTTAGATAAAGAATCAGCGCAAGGACGATTCCAACACACTCCAGAACCGCCATACGCAAGAACCTGCTCGCGGGCAAGCTCAAGTGGGAGCGAAGCCAAATCCACATGCAATCGTCGTACACATAGGGAGCGAGGCGGCAATCGCGCGTGGCCAGATCAGCCGCGTGCAGAACCAGGCCCACGACAACGACGCCTGTAATAATACGGAATGCTTTTTGCATGGTTCCTACCAGTGATTCTGACTTTCTAACTTACCGCGCGCCAAATTAAGCAAACCTCTTTTCGAGAATCTCCATTGCCGCCGCAATTTCGAACTTGTCCACCGTATAGTTAAGGGGGCCAAAGTGCGGGCTGCGCGCTGTCATGTCCGCTACTCGCAACACAAGGTCGCGATCGAAAGGCAGGTTCAGAGCCTTTAACGAGGGCACCAAACCTAATTGCCCAAAAAAGGAGATGACACTTTCCAGTTCCTTCTTGGGGCTTTTCTCCACAATGAGCTGCACCACGATGGCGTAACCCACTTTTAAACCGTGCAGAACGTTGTGGCTCTCCTTGATCAGCGTCATGCCGTTGTGCAGGGGGTGGGCGATAGAGGTGAAAAGAGTTCCCTTGGAGAGACTCTGGATCATTCCTGTCAGCAGGATGGTGAGATCAAGAGTGTGGACCAGGGCGTCATCCACGCGGTGTTCGTTGTTCAGGCGTACCGCTTCAATGGCATATTTTTTGTGGCCCTTGTAAAGCACTTCCGCCAGTTGAAATGCCGCCACGGTTGGGGCATCGGGATTCTGTACGTTTGGAACTACAGAGCGACCTTCGTACCATTTGGCCAGGGAATCAAGAATGCCCGCACGCAAATACATGGTCGGCGTTTTCGTGATGATGTTCGGATCCACCAGGACAAGGCTGGGATTCGTAGGTTGAAATTGGATCTTTTGAAATACTCCGCGGTCAGTGTAAATAATCGAAAGAGCCGTTGTTGCCGCGCAGGTTGCGGCAATGGTCGGGATACAAACCACCGGCAGGTCGAGATCCGCAGCCGCCTGTTTGGCGGCGTCAATCGACTTCCCTCCCCCGACTCCCACAATCACGTTGGCCTTGTGCTTCTGCGCATCGGCTTTGATGGCGGCAATGTTGGGGCGGCTGCTTTCACCCGTAAACAGGTGCTTGCGCCAGGCAATGCCCGTTTTGTCGAGTGATTTGGTAAGGGGCGCTTGCGCGGATGCCAGTGCCTTCTCACCACCACTGATCAAGGCGCGATTTCCCCAGGGGGCAATACTCTCGCCGGCCTGGCGGAGAACCCCGGCGCGATTCACATACTGAGAGGGCCCGGTGCGAACAAAGGTCATGCGGGTTTGCGATGCTTCTTTGGACATTTACCTTCCTGATGATTGTTGAGATTCCGGACAGACGCGCCGCCCTGAAAGCATCCCGTTAATTTGTGCCGTTTCGTTTGGAAGTTCCACCCCGTTTGCTCGCGTCGGACAACAGGATGGGCGGCACTCAAACCTGGGACGCCCAACATCATACCCCAAAGAGCGCCGATTTGGCCGCGATGGTGAAGAGAATTGAAAATCTTAGTGCGCAGTACCGAGCTTGATTTGGCCCGCCGCGTGGATGGCGATATCAACAGTATCATTGACGCGGAGGAACAGCGTGCTGGGATTCTTTAAGCCCCAGCTCACGTAGGGGATGGTGAATTGTGTGTCGGCAGTCAACTGTTCTCCCGCCAAATGGGCCTGAATGACCAGCGCCAAGGGATGACTTGACCCGTGCATCGTAAAGGTTCCCAAGACCTGGACCTTGAAGTCTCCCTGGGGCAGAACCTGCCCTTGCACCTGTTGGGGAACGAAGGTGATTTCCGGATATTCCGCGCTTTGCAGAATGTCCTTGTGCATCTTGTGGTCGCGCGCATGACTGCCGCTATCGCCGCTGGTAGCGTCAACCACCACCATGCCACTGGCGTGTCCTGTGGCAGGATCGAATTTCACGATCCCATGCTTGAGCTTGAACACCCCGTGCACGGTATGGAGAACATCCCCCAAGGTAAAACTCACCTGAGTTTGCGCAGGATCGAGTTCCAAAACCGCCTCTTGCGCCATTGCCGGAGATGCGATTGAGAGCGCAAGCAGCGCCAATACCAACAAGAGAGAATACTTCCGCAGCAGATTGAGTTTCGTCATGAGTGTTTGAGCCCGTGGATTGAGATTTTTAATTGGGACTGGTAATCAGCCGCCAACCTAACTTGAAGATATTGCCGAAACCAAGCGTCCGGGGAGAAAAGGTCCCGGCATGAACAGCCAGCAACCGCTCGAATAAGTGAGGCTCCTTCGCAAGCGCATCGATGGCCCGGCGGCGGAGCCAGGCGCGCTTCTCCATGGCCAGCAGAATTCTGGACATGATTTCTGGCGGACGATTGATGCGCCGGTGCGCCGCATCGTAATGGGCAAGGTCATCACTTGCCAGCGCCTCGCTTAAAGCGGTTGCCTGCTGGAAGGCCAGCCCCAGTCCCTCACCGGTAAGGGAATCCACCGAGCCCGACGCGTCACCCACCAAAGCGAAAGGTCCCCGGCTGACTTTACGGATGATTCGCAACGCTGAAATGGCTCCCAAATCCTTGGTGATGGCCTGGCGCCCATCCAGCCTTCTGCTGATTTCCGGGAATTGGGTGAGCGCTTCTTTCAGGCGGATCTGCGGTGAGCGGGAGGTTACCACCAGACACACTTCGTGCGGGGTCACGGGAGTGACGACGATCTGGCAATTCCTTCCCCAATAGACCTCGACGAAGTCTGTCCACGGCGCAAGTCGAAAATGCTGCCGGAAGCCGAAGCGAGTTTCCTGCGGGAGGCCTCGATCCAGACCGGCCCACTCACGCACACGAGAATTCTGCCCGTCGGCGCCGATAATCCACCGCGCTTGAACTTTGTACGAGTCCAGCCAGACCTCTCCCTCCAAGATCCGCTTGACGCGCGATCCCCAGAGAGGCTCCACGCCCACTTCCGCCGCCCTGTCAGCAAGCGCCTGGTGCAAAGTTGTCCGGCGAATTCCGAGTCCATAATCATGGGGAAAGGCGCCTTCCGCCACGCGCCCCTCCCCGATGAAGCGAATGCCGCGAAAGGGGACGGCCTGCGAGGGACCCATCGTAACACCCAGACCTTTCAGCGCCGCCACGGTCTGGGGCATCAATCCCTCCCCGCACGCCTTGTCAATCGGCGGCTTCGCGGAATCCGCCACCATCACGCGCATGCCGCGCTGCCGAATTGCAATCCCTGTGGCCAGACCCGCAGGTCCCCCACCCACAATGAAAACATCTGTCTTCATTACATCAGGGCCCATTAGTTCCACCTGAGAAGAACGAGTTCAGAACAAAAGCCCGGTCCCATGGCGGCCAACAGGGAGTACGTCCCTGCTTCCGGGCGCCGCCGTTTGAAAACTTCTTCCAGCACCAGAAGGACGGAGGCGGAGGAGAGATTTCCCACTTTGCGCAGGCAATCCCACGAGGCGTCCATCTTCTCTCTCGACAATCCCAGCGCGGTGCCCGTCGCCTCCAGAATTTTGGGGCCGCCGGTGTGCAGGATCCACCTGCCGATATCGTTGCG
>JARLGN010000559.1 GCA_031292775.1 Acidobacteriota bacterium
ACGTACCCTCCGTGCACATTCTCCGGAAGCCATCGCTGCTTGGCTGGAACAACTCGTGTCGAGCGGGTTCACCAACTTCAACTTTGTCGATAACACCTTCAACCTTCCCCCCGACTACGCCAAGGAGCTTTGCCGGAAGATCGTTGAACGAGGCCTTACGATAAACTTCTGGTGCATCATCTACCCCAAGTGGGTGGATTCGGAGTTGGTGGAACTGATGGCACGGGCCGGCTGCCGCGAGATCAGTCTTGGGTTCGAAAGCGGTTCCGACCACATGCTGGCAAGCTTGAACAAGCGGTTCAACACCGACGAAGTGAAGGCGGTCGCCAAGATGTTTGCTGACAACGGTATCTTCCGCAGAGGTTTCCTGTTATTGGGAGGGCCCGGCGAAACCCGCGAGAGCGCCGAGGAGAGCCTTGCATACTCTGACTCGCTGAATCTTGATGCGCTGAAAGTCACGGTCGGAGCACGGATTTACCCGGAAACTCCGCTTGCCGCCACCGCACTCGCCGGAGGGGTGATCGGGCCGGACGACGATCTGCTTCAGCCCCGGTTCTACCTAACCCCCCGATTAAGGGACTGGCTCCCAGAACGGATTGCTGCATACAAGACCTCACGTCCCTGGGTAATGTAAAGCGCCACTAGAGAGAATGGATGAACCCTTCCATGTTTAAGATATAGTCCTTCGTATTAATATTCTGAGAGGTTGAACCGCAGAAAAGGAGCGGAGATCATGTTAAGAAAAAGCGCAGTTATATTTGCCCTCGGTGTGGCGTTGCTATGTGTTCAGCGGGGCTGGGGGTCCGAATTAGGTATGCGGATTGAGTCAGCCACCGAGAATCACGGCGCGATCACGGTTGTAACGACGGGTGCAAAGTTCCAGATTGATAACC
This sequence comes from Acidobacteriota bacterium, assembly GCA_031292775.1. GTDB lineage: Bacteria > Acidobacteriota > Terriglobia > UBA7540 > UBA7540 > Bog-366. Next base: position 894 of record JARLGN010000559.1, read on the forward strand.
ACGGAGCGATCCGTTGCTGGCAGCGCATTCCCCGCGAGCGGCTCGTGCTCAATGTCAGCTTCGTGCCGGCGGCCGGACCTTTCCATATCGTGAAAAAAGACGGATTTTCCTGCACGGTCTCCTGCCCCACTGGAGCGCTGACTTTGCAAGGCGATAGCGTGGTCATCCTGAAGCTGAAACAAAACGTTAAGACCAGTTTCACGGGCTACTTCCATCCTGCCTACCATTCTGAAAAAGACGGCAAATGGATGCTGATGGATGATGAGGGCGGGTTTGGAGTCTACCCGGTGGCGAAGAAATCCGTTTCGGCTCCGGTCTTTTCGAAGTTCCCATGGGACATCGCGTATGAGTTCACGGGGGGAGATGAAGCGTGGTTGTCGGTGTTTCCACCGCGGCCGTTTAACTGGGATCGCGCCATGGAGCCGCTTGAGCACGATGGGGCGAATGAGGGCGCGGGCGCTTACCCGACCAACGATCAGATTGCGTCGGCGGCAAAGTACTGCAAAGTGCTCACCCTGCACGCGGGCATCTGGCAGGATGTTCCCGAGGACGTCAAAGCGAAGATGACCCCGATTATGCACACGCAAAAATACCTCGGCCATCCCCAGCCCTGGCTTTCTGCGAAACACGTGCCGCTCAGTATGACGGAATTCATCCGCGTGCGGGATGAGGCTCACAAGCGGGGGATGAAGGTGTTGGTTTATCTGAGCCCTTACTACTCAACTGCCCCGGATATTTACGCCGAGATGCAGAGGGTGCTGAGCGAATACCAGGTGGATGGCCTTTATTTCGATGGTATCTCCAAGGACTTCCGTAAGTCCTACGCGGTGATCCGTCGAACGCGGGAGATCCTTGGGGACAACCGGATTCTCTATGTGCATTGCAGCAGCGATCCCCTTCAGGATGGACGTATCTATTGCCCATTCATTGACACCTATGCGGACTACTTTATCCGAGGGGAAGCGGGAGTATGGGGCTTGAAGTTGGACGATTTCCTGCGTTGGACCATTAGCGGCTATAACATCAGCAATGCGATGGGGTACTGGTGCTATTACGGGTCGAACCAGCAGCAAGGTTATGACGCCAGTACGCCCAAGTCGGGCAAGTACTTCGATACGGTGCCAACCGCCGCCCACATCGACGCGGCTCTGAGGAATAAGGCTTTTATCTGGCGGCAAGGTGAAGAATGGAGTCTGCCCAAGTCGCAAGACGATTTGGCGGCATTCGACAAAGAGTATTACGGCAGGATTAAAATGGTCCGCCAAGGCTGGGAGAAGCAAGGGACGAGCAGCAAGTGAAACGCGTTGGGAGCCGTGGGGCAGGCTATCCTCCGCCATCAGGGGAAAAACCCGCAACGGCTCGGCCATCGGCGGGGCGGCAGGGTATGGCTTTGCCGATATTCAACACACCGGTCCCGGAAGGGGGTTCAAGAATTGGAATCCTGCCTGACCAGCCTGAGCCGAGTCAGCCTTACCCACCCAGACGACGCGCGCTTTAATGAAGCAACTGGGTTCGGTTGCAAGCAGGAGGCCCACGGGCTGGCCTGGGGCAAGCGTGGCCTCAGATTGCAGTCGTAAGCCATAAGCGGAGAGGTCAACGGTGGTGGCAAGGTATTCAGCCTCTTCACTCTCTAGTACAAGAGTCACAGCAATTTGGACCCGCTTACGCTCGGGCGGGCGCTTGGCTGAAACTGTGTCGTCTAGCATCCCCTAAGGGTACATGGGGGAGGGCGGAAATACAACCGGACTTGTTGGGGATTGATGACGCGACGGAAATGCTTCCAGTAGGCTGATGAAAAAGGATGTGGCGGCTCGATGCCGCCATCGTGCCTTGAGGTCAATATGAGCGGACTCCCTTACACGTGGTTTCTCAGCATGAGTTCTTTGGGATGAGGTTCGAGGTACACCTGCCCACGCAGGTAGGCGACATCGTACTTGCGAACGTAATGGTTGATCAGTGTGAGGGGTACGACCAGCGGGACAATTCCCGAGTGATAATCATGGATCACCGCCTGCAACTCCTGGCGCGAGTCCGCATCCAGACGCTTGCTGAAATAGCCAACCATGTGTTGAAGCACGTTGACCTGCCGTTTGGTGGTCGCCATTTCCCGCAGCGCACCCATGAATTCCGACTCGTAACGCTCTCGAAGTTCAACGCGCGGCACGGACTTGCCCTCCGCTACCAGGCGGCCGAGGCTTCGGTAATCCTGCGGAGAGTGGGCCATGAGGAGCAATTTATGCGCCGTCTGGAATGCCACCAGGTCTCCAAACCTCCAGTGAGCGGAAAAGAGCGACTGCAAACGGGCATACGCAAACACGCGTTCAATGAAATTCTCGCGCAGGCGCGGGTCGCAAAGCCGCCCCTCCTCTTCCACGGGAAGATGGGGAAAGTGTTGAAGTAGCGCTTCCGCAAAGAGTCCCCGACCCGACTTGGCCGGCACTCCCTGGGAGTCAAAGACCCGCACGCGTTCCATCCCGCAACTCGGGGAATCTTTCTTCAGAATATAGCCGTTCAGGTTTTCCCTGGCGAGCTCGCGAACGCGGTGGGTTGCATAGGCGCGCATGCTTTCGGTGTGGTCAGCGCCGGTTTTGGGCATGACCATGCGGATATCGTTGCTGATGCGGACGAGGCGCAGAGTTTCCCGCGGCGTGCCCAGCCCCAACTCAACTTCCGGGCAGACCGGTACCCATTCGACATAGCGGCCAAAAGTTTCCACCAGGTAGATGTCCCGCTTGTGGCCGCCGTCGTACCGAACCTTCTCACCAAGCAGGCACGCGGAGATGCCAATGCGAACCGGAGCAGACGCAGTTTCACTCATACGTTCATCCTCCAGATGGCGGCGTTGAGGGAGGCGGCATACGCGACCCAGATGACGTAAGGGGCCATCAACCAGCCTGCAAGGCTGGAGACCGCTCCAAATGCAACCGTCGTCCACAAGATGAACAACCACAAAAGGACCACCTCAAGGAAGGCAATGTTGATTAACCGCAAGTTGAAGAAGATTCCGGACCACGCCACATTAAGCGCGAGCTGTATGATGAAAAGGGTTAAAGGGAACTTTACGTGGGAGAATCCATTCTGGCGCCAAACCAGCCAGGCGG
>JARLGN010000560.1 GCA_031292775.1 Acidobacteriota bacterium
GAGGCTGTGGAATCTGGGCCTTTGTGGACATGTTCCTCATCATTCTCAGGAAACTGCCCGACGCGCAGGGCAATCCCTTGCGGTTTGTTTCTCCCAGTCAACCCAGCGATAAAGACTGGGCCTCCGCACTATTACTCTCCATTTTTCTGGGATGGCTGGGCATCGACCGCTTCTATCTGGGTTATACCGGACTGGGCGTGCTGAAACTCGTCACCGGCGGGGCTTGCGGCATCTGGTGCCTGGTGGACTCCGTTTTGATTGCGGTGAATAAGCTGCCGGATGCGAGTGGCAAACCTCTCCGAATGTAGGGAATGTGGCGCCGTTTTCCAAGGGAATATCGCGATTGATGATACTGTCACTCGGCCTTGCGGTTCTTGTGGCGGTCCCACCCCAGGTGCTGGCGCGGGGGCCTGACATCTGTTTGTGGAAACATCTGTTCCATCTCGCTGCCTGCCCCGCCTGTGGAAGCACTCGGGCGCTCGCCGCGTTCTTTCATGGACACCTCGCGGAGGCGCTGGCTTTCAACCGCAATGTTTTGGTGACAGGGCCGTTGATGATGGGCCTTCTGATTCATGATGTCGCTTTGAGCTTTACCGGGTGGGGATCTGGGAGTACTCCGAAGGGTAAAGTATAAAGGATACGTAACTTCAGCCTTTACCCTTCCCTGCGTCCAGCCGTGGTGACCTGCTGCTTCGTCCCCGGTCTTGAATTCTTCCCGCGATTCCAATAGAGTCTCTATATCTTTGTGAATAGCATTGAAAACATCCTGGATCGCACGTGTGGCGAACTGCCGAAGTCTCCTATCCTAAGATGGGCGGCTGTCCTCTTTACTCTCTTTGTTCTGGCGCTCCAGATTTCGCTTGCCGCTTCTCAGGCCTTCCTGGCGGGCGCCGGACTCCTCTATGTGATTCACCTGTTGCGAGACCGGCCTAGGGTTTTCTTCCTGCCCGTAAAGCTCCCCCTTGCACTCTTTTGCATATTATCCATAGTTTCGATTTTCTGGGCGGCGAACCCTACGGCGGGGTGGTTCGCCGTCAGGAAATTTGTACTTTTTCTCATCTGGCTGCTGGCAGTCAACCTTGTTGTCAGCGCGGACCAGTTGCGCCGGCTCCTGCTGAACTTCTTTCTTGTATCTTTCTTGACGAGCCTCGTGGGTATCGCGCAATTCATCATCCAGTATCGCGATGCGCGGGCGCATCATTCCGGGGAGCTTTACCATTACCTTACGTCAGCGCGCATCCACGGATTTATGGGACACTGGATGCACTTTGGCGGTCAGCAGATGATGGTCTTTGTTTTCCTGCTGGCATTCCTGCTGCTCTCGAGCGATCGTCACTCGAAAATCGAAATTCGAAACTCGGGGCCTGAACGCCGAATTTCGAGTTCCGAGTTTCGAATTTCGGCCTTATGGTGGATGCTGCTCGCCCTTGTCACTGTTTCCATAATTCTGAACTTCACCCGTGGAGTTTGGTTGGGTTGTTTCCTTGCCGGGGTCTATCTGCTGGCTCGATGGAAGCCGATGTGGCTGCTGGCGATGCCGATCCTGCTGGCATTGGCCTATGTGGGGGCGCCTTCGTTGCTGCGTGAGCGGGTCCATTTGGCGATGCATCCCACTCATGAACCCGCCCTGTCCATCCGCCTCGAAATGTGGCACGTCGCAATTAGGATGATCCGCGCGCACCCCTGGGTGGGAGTGGGCCCCAACAATATCGAAGAGGCTTACGATCTTTACCTGCCGCCGGGGAAAACGCCCGAGGTGGGTTATCACAGCCACTTTCACAATGATTATCTTCAATTCGGTGCTGAGCGTGGATTGCCGTGCCTGGCTGCGTGGTTGTGGCTCATGGCGTCGCTGGGCTGGTATACTTGGAGGCTTCGGCGAAAGCTCTCCACTCAACGGTGGATCGCCGATGCTTCTCTGGCGGCTTGGCTGGCATTCCTGGCTGAAGGCTGTTTTGAATTCAACTTTGGCACCTCGCCGGTCCTGATGGTGTTTCTCTTTGTTACTTCCACCCCTTTTATAGCCGCAAGGGTTGTTCCTTCCGGAAAAGGCTCGGAGAATACAGACGACACCGCTCCGACGCGCTGACCTTTTACAATTCTTAACAGCTATTTATAAGTGAATTGAGCCATTACAAGATACACTGTTTCCGAAATGAACCCTAGACAGCAGATGTTGCGAAGTTCGGTCACTGTAGCGTTCTTTAACCTGCTGGGCGGGCTGAGCGGAATATTGGTGGAAACCAGCATCGCCGCAAATATGGGGCTTTCGTTACGTTCTGACACGTTTTACGTGGCTTACACGATCCCTTACATCATCTCCAATCTGCTTACGGCGACGAGCCAGTTTTCCCTAGTGCCATTTTTTGCTTCGCTCGAATCAGCCAAGGACGAAGACCAACTTTGGCGCGGTTTCAGTTACGTCACCAACATCCTTTTTCTTGGATTGGGGGCAATTGCCGTGGTGGGTGCGGTGACGGCGCCTTGGATTATTCACGCCATCGCTCCAGGGTTCTCGCACCAACACGTTGAAGTCGCAGCGCAACTCTCACGCTGGCTCTTTCTCATCATCATTCCCGCCGGGATCGGGGAAGTGCTGCGCTCATTTCTCCTCAGCCGGCATTATTTTGCGATCTCAACGGCGTCAGGCTTTATTCGCAACGTCGCCTCAATTTTGGTAATTCTCCTGGGATTTCACCGTTACGGCGCCCAGAGCATCTTCCTGGGGTATTTAGCCGGATACCTGTTGCAGTTGGTGGTTCTGGGTTCACAGATCCTGGTGTCCTCTCGCCCCCGCTATAGCATGACGCTGACTGGCAGCGGCAAGTCCTTCACCAACTTGCGCGGCGCGGGAACGGCGCAGTTGGCGGGGGCATTAGGCTGGCAGGGCGTGGTGGTGGTGGAACGCATCATTGCCTCATTTCTCCCCGCCGGGACGTTGACTGCCTTGAATTATGGCTTCCGCATACTCGGTACACTCGCCGAACTCCTTGGCGGTAGCGTCGGAACCGCTTCTTTACCGAGTCTTTCACGTGCTGTGGCGGCGGGTGACCATGACAAGGAACACAAAACTTTTCGTGACACACTGGAAATCAGCCTCTTACTTCTCTCTCCAATGGTGGTCTATTGCCTGACGCTCAGTCATAACATCATCCGGCTGGTTTTCCAACGGGGCAACTTCACCGCTGAAGCCACCAGCCTGATGGCTTCAGTGTTTTTCTATTACAGCCTCAGCTTGATCTTCTTCGCTCTCATTCGCTTACTGAGTTTTTATCTCTTTGCGCGCCTTGAGCCCGGAATATATTTCCGTTTGTCACTCTTCCAATACGTCGTGAACATAGTGTTTGATTTAATCTATGTGGGGGTTTTTCACCTCGGCGCAAAAGGGATTCCGCTCGGTTTTCTAACCAGCCTGGTAGTAGCCTGCGCTGTGGCTTATTGGCGGAATCTCGCCAGCTTTCAGCTCGTTGTTGACCGTACGCTTACCGCCTTTACCGGAAAGGCCGTTCTCGCCAGCGGGTTGGCAGCTTTGGTAATGCTGGGTCTACGCGCCGCTTATGGCAATCCTCCCACCAACCCGGCGAATTTCGTTTACTTGTGCGTCATGTGCTCAACGGGTGGGCTGGTGTTCTTCGCCAGCATGGCCCTTTCCGGGGCGATCCGGATGGCGGACTTCTCCATCCTCTGGCGGCGTCCAGGAAACGCATGATAGACCTTCGTTGCATCCTACATTGAAATGGCCACTTACCGTGTTTTAGTGGTAACGAATCTTTGGCCTACGGAAGCTGACCCGGGTTACGGCAGCTTTGTGAAGGCGCAGATGGAGTCGCTCCGCCCGCTGGGAGTGGAGTTTGACGTTCTCTTCATTAATGGGCGCGAATCCAGATGGAATTACCTGCGCGGCATTTCCCAGGTCCGCCGGCAATTGCGGGCGAAGCCATACGATCTGATCCATGCGCACTTTGGTCTTGCCGGGTGGGTGGCGCGTTTTCAGGACCGCGTGCCGGTGGTGGTTTCGTTCATGGGCGACGATGTTTTGGGCCGGCCCACACGCAGCGGACGGATTACCCTTGCCGGCCATTTCCTGAGAATCTCGGGATTCATTCTGGCGCGCCTGGCCACCTGCGTGATTGTGAAATCGCGGCAAATGGCTGCCAAGCTGCGCCTGCCGTCCGCGAATGTCATTCCCAACGGCGTAGACCTGAATCTATTCCACCCCATGCAGCAGGCGGAGGCACGCCAAGCGCTGGGTCTCGAAGCCGGGAAAAAGTTTGTATTGTTTCCTTATAACCCTGACGAAGCTCGCAAGCGTTATGACCTGATCCAGGCCGCCGTTTCCCTGGCGCGCGATCAGGTGCCCGATCTCGAACTGGTGGTGGCTCGCGGCATGAGGCAGGAACAGATTGCGCTCTACATGAACGCTGCCGATGTTATGGTGATGGCGTCTATGTTTGAAGGATCTCCCAATGCGGTCAAGGAAGCCATGGCCACAGACCTTCCTGTAATTACCGTGGACGTCGGCGACGCCGCCGAATTGATCGGCCCCACCGACGGGTGCCACCTGGTCGCGCGTGAGGCGCCTGCAATTGCGGAGAAGATCGTCGAAGTTTGCCGGTACGGCAGACGCACGAACGGCCGCGAGTGGATTCGCAAACTGTCCATGGAGGCCGTGGCACAGCAAATTGTTAATGTATACGCCACGACTTTGCGGCGATGATCGGCGGCGCGAGACGAAAATCGAAGCTCGAAATTCGAAACTCGCCACGAATTTCGATTGGTAAGACAGCCAGATTTCACAGATAGAGAATCCGACTACGTAATCTTTGGACCTGATTAAAATGCCAACGGACCAGGAACTGACCCGCGCCGCCGAGCGCCTTCATGCACACCTGCTGAAACGCCATTGCTCTCAGGGATTGGTTCATGGCCCTGACGCCGGCGTTCGCTTCCAACTGCGGCTCTGGAGGTTTTTCAAGGCAGCCTTGGATTTTGTCCCGTGGAAAGACGATTACGTTTTCATGCAATCGCAGGGCTACTGGATCCTGTCCAACTGGATGCTTCACGAAGCGACGGGAGACCCGAAGTATCGCGGGCTTGCCCTGGAGAGTACGGAGGCCACGCTGCGGTTGCAGCAACCTGGCGGTTATTGGCTTTACCCGCTGCCTGAGCGTAAGCATCTTGTGGCCACCGTGGAGGGAAATTGGGGGGCGATCGGACTTCTGGCCACTTATGCCCGCGAACCCAGAAAAGAATTCGTCGAGGCTGCGGTTCGTTGGTACGATTATTTGGTGGGAAGGATCGGCTTTCAAGCCCACACGTCCGGTAAGGCCATTAATTACTTTGATAAACCCCGCGGGAAGATTCCCAACAATTCCGTGGAGGCCGCATGGCTCTTTTTGCGCCTTTGGAAGGCGACGGGTGATGCGCGCTTTGTTGAGCACGTGGATGAGATGCTGGAATTCCTGGTGAATACACAGCTTCCCACGGGGGAGTTGCCCTACATCGTAGATGGCCCGTATGAAAAGGGGCGCATTCATTATCTCTGTTACCAGTACAATGCCTTTCAGTTTCTCAAGCTGGCCTGGGCGGCGTCACTGCGCGCGGATCCCCGCATGCAAGGCATCCTCACGCCGCTTGCAGGCTTCCTTGCCAGGGGCATTACCCCCTCCGGGGCCAGCGCCGCTGATTGCTTTCACACCAAGCCGGAGACGGATTATTACACCGCGGTTTTGGCAGCGGCACTGTGTGAGGCACAGAAATTGCCGATTTTGGCCGAGGGTCAATCCTCAATCGCTAATCTTCTATCGGAGGCGCGGGAGCGAAGGGAGCGGTGTTATGCCCGCCTCCTCCAAAGGCAGCGGTCCGATGGAAGTTTTGCCTACACCACGGGCGATTACGGCTTCTTGCGCGATGGGCGATCGTATCCCCGGCCGCAGGTCATGACACTTTTCCACCTGCTCTGTCCAGTATGTGGAAACGGATTTGAAAGGATATTGACAAGTGACGAGTGACAAGCAAGCAAAACAAAGAGGCGAGCGTGCTTAACATGAGTGACTCATCACTTGCTACGTCCATTGAATACGAAGTCCGTAATCTTGCTTGTCACTCGTCACTTGTCACTTGTCACTGCTCTTATGTGCGGAATCTGTGGGGTTTTCAATTTCGGTACGGGCGAGCCTGCTGATCCGGTGGCGCTGAAGCGCGCTACGGATGCAATGGCGCATCGTGGACCTGACGATGAGGGCTTCCACATTGACGGCACGGTGGGTCTTGGAAACCGGCGCCTGAGCATCATTGATTTGCCGGGCGGCCATCAGCCCATCGCCAATGAGGATGAGTCCGTCTGGATTACCTTCAACGGCGAAATCTACAACTATCAGGATCTGCGCCCGGACCTCATCACACGCGGCCACAAGTTCCGGACAAACAGTGACACGGAAACCATTCTGCACCTTTACGAGGAGTACGACCTCACCTTCCTTGACCATTTGCGCGGCATGTTCGCATTTGCGATTTGGGATAGCCGCAGGCGACGGCTGTTGCTGGCGCGTGATCGACTGGGAGTCAAACCGCTCTTTTTCTGTGCAGACGGCGGCCGCCTGGCGTTTGCTTCGGAATTACGCACGTTACGCGAACTGCTGCCGCGGCCGCCGGAGATCGACCCGCAATCGATTTACGACTTTTTTGGATTTCGCTACATCCCCGCCCCTCGAACGTTCTACCGTGGCGTGGAAAAACTATTGCCCGGCCATTTTCTGGTGGCTGACTCGACGGGCGTGCACAGCCACGCTTATTGGGACATTCCACCGGAGGAAGAGACCACGAAGTCACCCAACGAAATTGGGGCCGAAATTGTTGAGCAACTTCGCGAAGCCGTGCGGTTGCGGCTGATTGCCGACGTGCCGCTGGGAGTTTTTCTCAGTGGAGGGACGGATTCCAGCGCGGTTGTGGCGCTTATGGCTGAGCTCGGCGCGCGTCCGCTGCGCACCTTTTCCGTGGGGTTTAACGAACCCGAATATAGTGAGTTGCCGTTCGCGCGCTCCGTGGCCACCCGGTATGCCACGGAGCATCAGGAACTTGTCGTTACGCCGGAGGACCTGAGCAGCGAACTGCCGCGACTGGTGGCGTTCCGCGATGAGCCTATCGCCGAACCCACCGACGTGGCGCTTTACCTGATGTCGCGATTGGCGGCGAAAAGCGTGAAGGTTGTCCTGGCAGGCGAAGGCAGCGACGAGTTGTTCGCCGGTTATCCCAAGTATTCCGCCGACCGGCTGGCAGGCTTGGTTTCGGCGTTGCCGCATGTCTTCACGCGCGCCCTCATCCGCCTGCTGCCTTATCGCCAGCACCGGGTGAAAACCGCGCTCGAGGCGCTTTCCATTCGCGATGAAGCGGAGCGGTGGGTGACGTGGTTTGCCTCCTTTTCGCGCCAGGAGCGGGAAAGCCTTTTTGCTCCGGAATTTCTGGCGCAAGTTGACCCCGCGCATCCCGCCCGCGTCATTGAAGGCTATTTAGAAAAGGTGCGCGACCGCACTCCGCTTAAACGGATGCTTTACGCCGACTTGAAGGTGTGGTTGCCGGATAACCTGCTCTTGCGCGGCGACCAGATGACCATGGCCGCGTCCATTGAAGAACGCGGACCATTCCTCGATCACCGCCTGGTGGAGATGGCGGCGCGACTTCCCACACGTCTGCTTACGCGCGGCTTCCAGACCAAAGCGTTGCTGAAAGACGCGCTGCGCCCCTACGTGCCAGAGGAAGCCCTGTTCCGGCGCAAAGTCGGGTTCCGCGTGCCGGTA
>JARLGN010000561.1 GCA_031292775.1 Acidobacteriota bacterium
AGTAAAGACCGTTATCGTCAAGCTGGGAGCCGCGGGTTGTTACGTGGAGTCACCGCAGGGCTCGTTTACTTCCCCGGGCTTTTCCGTGCAACCCGTGGATACTACCGGGGCGGGCGATTGTTTTGCCGCCGGATTTCTCGCCGCCGTTTGCCGTGGCCAAACTCTTTCCGTCGCCGCGCGTTATGCCAATGCTACCGGAGCCCTCGCCACGCTCGGTTTGGGTGGCGCCGATTCGGCTCCCACGCTCGCCCAACTTGAGGACTTTCTGCGGGATCATCCCGCTCCATGACGATCTCCTCAACGTGGAAAGAATGCCCGAGCATAAGAGGCTTTCCTTGAACATTTCAGCCTCTGCCCGCTTGATTGCGGGGAGATTACGGGGGCTTTATTCTACCAAAAAGTAGTGGATGCCGTAGAGGGCAACGCCTTCCATCCCCAGGTTCACCAAGGTATCTTGAACGATATGCATGTAACCAACCTCGCGGCGATCCATCCGCCTACGGGTTATGAGTCCAATAATGCCGGTAATAAAACCGATGAAGGCCCATCGCAGAATCTCTGCAAAGCCCAGGCCGTCACGCAACGCGCCGATCATGGAGATGGCTGCCGCAATCGAATGCAGTGACAAAATAAAAACGATCTCCGCCGACATTCAACCCCCAAGAATGCTTTCAGACGCCATACTGCGGCGCGTGATCAGGTGTGTTTAAGCTGGTCTTACAAGAGCCGCGTACGGGAAGAGCTTCCCACTTAAGACCTTCTTGGTTAGGAGCCCAACGAACTCCGATGCCGCAATCGGGAGTTTCCGGCGTGAACTGCCCTCAGCATGATTAGCATAACAGATTGAGTCCGTGGCGGCGGAAGAAATTCCGCCCCCCCCAATTCCGGGGCCTCCGAGGAATGGGCCCTCTGCATATATAACCTGAATGGTTAACTGGCCCGGTACCCAGCCTTTCAATGCATTGACCTCTTCCGGGCCTTATGGTATCAAGCTGTTTCACTTCAACTTGGGGAGAAAACCTTGAGCCTGAACAAAGTTTTCATTACGCGCCCGTTGCCGCGCGAGATTATTGACCGCATCTCGACCAAATGCCAGGTGACCATGAACCCGCAGGATGTGCGGCTGCCTTTCGCTCAACTTGTGGATGCTTGCCGTGAAGTAGAAGGTATTGTGAATTCCTCTACGCCGATCAGCGCGGATTTGGTGGCGCAGGCGCCGCACCTGCGCGTGATCTCCGCTGTCGCCGTGGGTTACGACAACATTGATTTGGAGGCCTGCACGCGCCGCCGCATCCTGGTGACCAACACCCCCGGCGTGGTTACCGAGGCGACGGCTGACCTGAGTTTTGGATTGCTGATGGCCGTGGCGCGCCGCCTTGTGGAGGCTGACCGCTACGTCCGCGAAGGCCATTGGAGCCAGTGGGAGTTTAGTGGCATGTGGGGGACCGATCTAGCCGGCAAGACGCTGGGAGTCTATGGCTTTGGACGCATCGGCCAAGCCGTGGCACGCCGCGCCCGCGGATTCAACATGCGCATCATCTATCATTCCGTCGACCGCCCCACCCCGGAGCGGGAACGGGAACTGGGCGCACAATACGTGGACCTTAACACCCTTCTGCGCGAAGCCGATTTCCTGAGCATTCACGTTCCGCTTGCCGCCGATACCCATCACCTGATCGGCGCCGCCCAACTTGCCATGATGAAACCCACGGCGTTCCTCATCAATACGTCGCGCGGAAAAGTAGTGGAAGAGGCCGCGCTGGTTGAGGCTCTCCAGTCGAAAAAGATTGCGGGCGCGGGCCTTGACGTCTTCGAATTTGAGCCCCAAATTCATCCTGCCCTTTTCCGGATGCCCAACGTGGTGATGACTCCGCATATGGGTACCGCCACAGGCGAAACGCGTATGGCAATGTGCGTTATGGCGGCGGAAAATCTGCTTGCTGCCTTGGCTGGCCAGCGTCCACCGAACCTGGTGAACCCGGAAGCGTGGGGGAAGTGACAGGGCAAGGAAATTGAATTCAAATCGACCTCCGTGGACCAAGGCGGAGAGGTTGCCTTGCCAATACCGGCCTAAAGCCGTCCCAACTTTGACCTCCAAAGCCAATCCGTTCCGGTTGATTCCTTCCGCCGGACGCATCATAATAGCCCCCACCGCCCGCTTGCCGGGCCGAGGGCTCATTCGTTTCAAGCTGGAATAATTTGTCGGAGGAACCATGCCTCGGATTATTCGTTGTTCTTTAATTCAGGCTTCCAACGCTGCGCCTCCTGGGGCTTCGCTTGAAATCACCAAACAAGCCATGATCGAAAAGCACCTTGGGTTGATTCGCCAGGCGGCGGAGGCTGGAGCGCAGATCGTCTGCTTGCAGGAAATTTTCTATGGCCCGTATTTTTGCGCGGAACAAACCACCAAATGGTATGACTTCACGGAGCGGGTGCCCGACGGCCCCACCGTTCGCCTGATGCAGGAAGAGGCGCGCCGCCATCACCTGGCGCTGATTATTCCCATCTATGAACTGGAGCAGGAAGGGGTTTACTACAATACAGCCGCGGTAATCAGCAACGATGGAACCTACCTTGGCAAGTATCGCAAGACGCACATCCCGCACGTGGCGCCCGGCTTTTGGGAGAAATTCTATTTCCGTCCCGGCAACCTGGGGTTTCCGGTGTTTGACCTGGGCTTTGCCAAAATCGGTGTTTACATTTGCTACGACCGCCATTTCCCCGAAGGGGCGCGCGCGTTGGGATTGAATGGCGCGGAGATTGTATTCAATCCCTCCGCCACCGTGGCCGGACTCAGCGAATACCTGTGGAAGCTGGAGCAGCCCGCGCACGCCGTCGCCAATGGCTACTTCATTGCCGCCATCAACCGCGTCGGAACCGAAGCTCCGTGGAACATCGGCGAGTTCTACGGCTCAAGCTATTTCTGCGATCCGCGTGGACGCATCATTGCCCAGGCTTCTCGTGACCATGATGAAGTCCTGACCGCCGACCTTGACCTCGAGATGATCAGTGAAGTGCGCAAGACCTGGCAATTCTATCGTGACCGGCGGCCGGAAATGTACGATGCCTTGGTAAAGGCGTAAAAGGCCGTGATACGGGGCACGGGATACGGGACTCGGGAACAGCGTCTGCATGCAGCTTGATTGCGACAAATGGAGGTTATTCCCAGAGCCTCGAGTCCCGAAACCCGAATTCCGAAAGGGTTGATATGAGCAAGATAGATTTCACCGCCATGGGATCGAATCCCGAACCCCGAACCCCGAATCCCGAGTCCCGTGTTGTTAATCCCGCGTCCCGTTTTCAAGAGATTCACCCCGCGCTCGACGCGCATGCGGCGGCCATTGAAGCGAACCGCTGTCTCTTCTGCTATGACGCGCCGTGTACCGCGGCTTGTCCCACTCACATTGATGTGCCGCGCTTCATCAAGAAAATCGCCACCGACAACCTGCGCGGCTCGGCCCTGACCATTTTGAATTCCAATGTGCTGGGGTTGAGCTGTGCGCGCGTGTGCCCGGTGGATGTTTTGTGCGAAGGCGCGTGCGTAATGGTGCGGGAGAACTACAAGCCCATCGAAATTGGGCGGCTCCAGCGCTTTGCCATGGACCGGTTTTACGAAAAGCCCGACTCTGCTTGGAGCACGCCGTCCCCCATCACCCACACGGAAAGAGTGGGGTGTGTTGGCGGCGGTCCCGCGTCGCTTGCCTGCGCGGCGGAATTGCGCCGTCGGGGATACGCCGTCACCGTCATTGACAACCGCCCGCTTCCCGGTGGACTCAACACTTATGGCGTGGCGGAATACAAACTGCGCCCGCAAGACAGCCTGCGCGAAGTGGATATGATTCGCTCCCTCGGTGTGGAGTTTCGCCAGGCCCTGGTGGGCGATACCATCAGCCTGGAGTCCGTCGAGAAGGAATTTTCCCTCGTCTTTCTGGGCATGGGATTGGGCACCATGCAGCGCCTGGGTATTCCCGGCGAATCGCTGCATGGAGTGATTGACGCCCTTCGCTTGATCGAACGCTACAAGACGGCGCCGGATTTCCAGGTGCGAGGGCGCGTGGTGGTGATCGGCGGCGGCAACACGGCCATCGACGCTGCCAACGCCGCGCGACGCCTGGGTGCGGCAGAAGTCCACCTGTTCTACCGGCGCACCGAGCGGGAAATGCCCGCGTTCAGATCGGAGTTTGACCGCTCCAAGGTGGAGGGCGTGCGCTTTCACTGGCTGGCCCAACCGATGGAGATCATCGGCTTTGAAGGGAATGCCGCGGCGGTGCGATTTGTGGAGACGCGTTTGGGCGCCCCCGACCACAACGGACGCTGCGCCATCACTCCCGTGCCGGGATCGCAATATCAGTTTGCCTGCGACATGGTGATTCCCGCCATCGGCCAGGAACGCTTGACGTCGCTGCTTGAAAACACTCGAGGCATTACCGTGAAGAACGGCCTGGTGGTGGTGGACCGCCCCACCGGCCGCACCACCAACCCGCGCTATTTTGCCGGAGGCGACTGCGTCAACGGCGGACGCGAAGTGGTTGACGCTGTGGCTGACGGCAAGCGCGCCGCCCTCGCCATGGCGGCACAACTTGAGAAGAGCAGTGGATAGTGGGTAGTGGCTAGTGGTTAGCGGGCAGTGAAAAGTGGACAGTTGACAGCGAACAGGTTGAACTTACAGCCCTCGCCCGCCCTGGGGCAGAGGTCTTAAGGCGGGTTTGAATTTAACGACACTTCTTGCGACCCTCGCCCCTTTGGGGGAGAGGGTGGCTCGCAACCGGCGCTTTCACCAGCCGGGGCGAGACGGGTGAGGGGGTCAAAACCGTGACGGGTGAATACTATGGCTGATCTCACTACCAACTTCGCGGGCATTCGCTGCCCCAATCCTTTCTGGCTGGCTTCCGGGCCTCCCACTAACACTGGTGACCAGGTGATGCGCGCTTTCGACGCGGGCTGGGGCGGCGCCGTGTGGAAGACCATTGGCGATCCCATTGTGAACACTACCTCGCGCTATTCCTCGGTGGATTGGAACAACCAGCGCATGATGGGGCTGAATAACATCGAACTTATTTCCGACCGATCGATTGAAGTGAATCTGCGCGAAATCGGGGAAGTGAAGAAGCGTTACCCCAAACATGCCGTTATTGCTTCCCTGATGGTGGAATCCAAGCGCGAAACGTGGCAGGACATCGTGAAACGCGCCGAAGACGCGGGCGCCGACGGCCTGGAATTGAATTTCGGCTGCCCCCACGGCATGAGCGAGCGCGGAATGGGCGCCGCAGTTGGCCAGGTGCCCGATTACACCTGCATGATTACCGAATGGGTGAAGGAAGCCGCGCGCACGCCGGTGCTGGTCAAGCTCACTCCCAATATCACGGATATCCGCACTGTGGCGCGGGCGGCAAAGCGCGGCGGCGCGGACGGCCTCTCCGCCATCAACACCATCAATTCCATAACCGGCATCGATCTTGACACGCTGACGCCGCGGCCGAACGTGGGTGGCTTGTCCTCCCATGGCGGCTATTGCGGGCCGGCGGTGAAGCCCATCGCCCTGCACATGGTGCAGCAGATCGCTTCCGACCCGGAAGTGGGGATTCCCATCTCCGGCATTGGTGGCATTACCGGCTGGCGCGAGGCGGCGGAATTCTTCCTGCTCGGCTGCGGCACCGTGCAGGTGTGTACCGCGGCCATGCATTACGGCTACCGGATCGTGGAGGACATGATCGATGGTCTTTCCCATTGGATGGATGAGAAGGGATTCGCCAACCTCGCGAGCTTCCGCGGCCTCTCCATCCCGCGCGTAACAGAATGGAAGCACCTGGATTTGAATCACCACATCGTGGCGCGTATCCATGCTGAGAAATGCATTGGCTGCGACCTGTGTTACATCGCCTGCTGGGATGGCGCGCACCAGTGCATCCACCGCGAGGGCTACGCCAAGCCGGAAGCGGCCGTGGCGGCCACGCGCGCCAGCATCGCCGTGACGCCGATTGCCAAGCTCGATTCGCACGCCGGTCCTGATGGCATAACGCCACCGGAGAGAATTCCCCACGTGGATGAGGACGAATGCGTGGGCTGCAACCTGTGCTGGCTGGTGTGCCCGGTGCCGGGTTCAATTACCATGGAAAAAGTGGAAACGGGGAAACCGTTTGAATCCTGGGAGCAGCGTGCCGCACGGACATGATGCTCTGCGCCTTCGCGCCTTTGCGTGAGAATGTTTTCCCGTGATTGCAGCCGAAAAACAAAACAATTTCACGCAAAGGCGCTAAGGCGCAAAGACGGGACAGAAAAACCATGAACACACTAATTCGGAATGGAACCGTTGTCACCGCGAATGAAACCCGCAAGGCGGATGTGCTGATTGAGGGTGGACGCATCAGCCAGGTTGGCCCCGGTCTGGCCGCCGGTTCTGATGCCCGGGTGATTGACGCTTCGGGCACGTACGTAATCCCCGGCGGCATTGATGCCCACACGCATCTCGATATGCCCTTTGGCGGCACCATGTCGAGCGACGATTTCCTGACGGGCACGCGCGCGGCGGCGTTCGGCGGCACTACGTCGATTGTCGATTTCGCCATCCAGGCGCGCGGCACCCGCATGAGGGATGCGCTCGATACTTGGTGGAAGAAGGCGGAGGGCCGCGCCACCATCGACTACGGCTTGCACATGATTGTGACCGACCTCGCGGGCGCGGGCCTGGAAGACATGGACGACATGGTGCGCGAAGGCGTGTCCAGCTTCAAGCTCTTCATGGCCTATCCCAACTCGCTGATGGTGGATGACGGCACGATTTTCAAGGCCCTTTCGCAGACTGCCAAAAATGGCGCATTGATCTGCATGCACGCTGAAAATGGCAGCGTGATTGACGTGATTGTGGCGCGCGCCGTGGCGGAAGGGAATACGGCGCCCATCTATCACGCGCTCACGCGGCCGGTAAAGGCGGAGGCGGAAGCGGTACACCGCTCCATCGCGCTCGCGGAAATCGCCGGCGTGCCGGTTTACATCGTGCATCTCACTTCCGAAGACGCCTTGAACGAAGTCCGCGAGGCCCGCGACCGCGGCGTGCCGGCGTTTGCGGAAACCTGCCCGCAGTATCTTCTGCTTTCCATCGATGACCTCGCGCGCCCGGGTTTTGAAGGCGCGAAGTATGTTTTCACTCCGCCGCTACGCCCCAAGGAGCACCAACCCAAACTTTGGGACGGGTTGAAGCACGACCACTTGCAAGTTGTTTCCACCGACCATTGCCCATTCTGCTTTGAGGACCAGAAGATCCTGGGCAAGGATGACTTCACCAAGATTCCCAACGGCGGCCCGGGCATTGAGAATCGCCTGCAACTGATTTATCACCACGGTGTGAATGCGGGGAAGATCACTCTCAATCGGTTTGTGGAAATCACCTCGACGACTCCCGCGCGCATTTTCGGCATGTACCCACGCAAAGGTGAAATCGCTCCAGGCAGCGACGCCGACGTGGTGATTTGGGATCCCGAAGCAGTCCACACTTTGAGCGCCAAGACTCACCACATGCGGGTGGACTACTCGATGTTTGAGGGTTTCGAAATCAAAGGCAACGCCCGCACGGTGATTTCGCGTGGGGAAGTGATTGTGGACAACGGGAAGTTCCTTGGCAAGCCGGGCCGCGGGCAGTATTTGAAGCGAGCCGCACGGGGCGGGGCGTGGAAATAAGGATTCAAAAGTCAGGAGTCAGGAGCCAGAAGTCAGACGTCAGAAGAAAGGCGGCCTCCCCTTTATTCCGTGCATGGCTTTTTGATTTCGGATTACGATTTGAACATCGTGTTGGTCGCAAAACACGGAAACCTTCACCACAGAGGCACAGAGGCACAGAGATCATAAGAGGAAAGGGCAAGATTCCAGAGAGCACCGCTAATGCGATAACGAGAACTACAGAATATCTTGATCGCTATCTTTTCTCTGTGTTCTCTGTGCGCTCTGTGGTGAATCTTTTTTTCGCATACGTTCACTGTGGAGATGCATGCCTGTTCGAGCTTGGTCGGAGGGAAAAAGCATGATTACAACCGATACTGCCGTGGGCTTGGTTGGTTTTTATATCAATGGAGTCTGGGAGAAGGCGCAGGGCCACACGACTTTCCCGGTCACCAATCCCGCAACAGGAATGGTGCTGGCGAATGTGCCCTTCGCGACTGCGGATGATGTGGACCGCACCGTCCGCACTGCGCACGAGGCATTTCTGAAGTGGCGGGATGTGCCGGTGGTGGACCGCGTGCAGGTGCTTTACCGCTTCAAGGTGCTGCTGGAAGAGCACGCGGTGGAAGTGGCGGCCACCCTCACCCGCGAAAACGGCAAGACCTCCGATGACTCCAAAATGGAGGTTCGCCGCGCCATCCAGATGGTGGAAGTGGCCTGCGGCATGCCCAGCCTGATGATGGGCGATTCGCTGAACGATGTGGCGCGCGAGATCGACTGCAAAACCATTCGCCAGCCCATTGGCG
>JARLGN010000562.1 GCA_031292775.1 Acidobacteriota bacterium
CACGACCTAAAAAAGCCATAGGCCTCCGAGCCTCCGATAGAACCCTGGTCGGCATTACCCACGACCTCCAAGCTTGCAACGACGCCGGAATGCCTTTGCCTCGCGCGCCCTCGGGTGGAAAAAACCATGCCGGACACGTGTTTGCAAGATCACCGTGATCATCAAAAGGGGCTGGATGCCAAGCTGAACTCAACGCTCCAGTCAGAGGAGAATCTTTTTCTCTTGACATCCCCTTTCATAGAACCCTCTCCCCCAAGGGGGCGAGGGAAGTAAATTCTAATTGGCACTTGCCGAGTCCTCCCTTGGGAGTGTGAAGCCTAATGCACGAACCTTTGGATATCCTGATTGTCGGCGCCGGGCCCACGGGATTGGCCTGTGCCATTGAAGCGGTGAAGAGCGAACTGAAAGTCCTGGTGGTGGAAAAAGGCGTTTTGGTGAACTCGATTTTCCATTATCCCAGCACCATGACGTTCTTCACCTCGCGCGAACGCCTGGAAATTGGAGACTTGCCGCTTTCAAGTTTGAACACCAAGCCGCATCGCGCTGAAGCCCTGGAGTATTATCGCCGGGTGGCGGACTTCTACCGCCTGCCCATCCACTTCCAGGAAAGGGTAATGGGGATCAGCGGCCAAGGCGGCGGATTTCGCGTGACGACCGAGACGGGCGAAGGGTACCGGAAGGAATACACAACCAGGATGGCGATCATCGCCACCGGCTATTACGATTTGCCCAATATGATGGGTATTTCCGGCGAGGATCTTGCCAAAGTCTCACACTATTACACCGATCCGCATCCTTACTACCGGCGCAAAGTGGCTGTAATTGGTGCGGCGAACTCCGCCGCGGTCGCGGCCCTCGACCTTTGGCGGCATGGAGCAGAGGTAACCCTGATCTATCGCGAGCCTGTGCTGAGTCCGAAAATCAAGTACTGGATTCGGCCCGACATTGAAAATCGCATCAAGGAATTCTCCATTCGCGCCCTGCCGCAATCTGTGGTAAAGGAGATTGCACCCAAGTCGATTTGCATTCAACAGAGTGATGGGGAAGTCCTGCGGCTGGAAAACGATTTTGTTTTTGCGCTCACCGGCTACCACCCGGATTTTCAATTCCTCCGCGATATCGGCGTGGAGATTGATCCCAAAACGCAGCGTCCCCGGTGTGATACCGAAACGCTGGAAAGCAACGTCCCCGGGATCTACCTCGCCGGCGTCATCATTGCCGGCATGGATACCAACGAAATCTTCATCGAAAATGGCCGCTTCCACGGCAAGCAGATCATTACCGACGCTCTGAAGAAACTGTAGACTGGTTATTCCGAAGAAGCTTCGGGACGGGGCGGGGGAGTAATGTGTTTCGACAGGAAAGTTCGATCTAAAACGAAGGTAAGTTCGGTGCCGGGCGGCAGTAACACTCCCTGATGTTTCTTGGCAACGCTATGGACGATGCCAGCAACGGCGCCAATGGCCATACCGTAGAGGGCTCCCTTTCCTCCATCGACCATCAGGCCACCACCGCCGCCGATGGCGGCTCCAATGCCAGCCTCTTTGGCGGTGTTCTTAACACTTTTGCCGGGGCCTTCCACCGTTCCTTCCGCATCTTTCACCGTGGAGCCCTTATTGTCCTGCGCCTCTTTGAGTTGGGCCACAATAGTGAAGGTGCCTTGTTCGGTTGTCGAGATCGTCTCCGCGACCAGGCGCATTTCGCCCCTGCCCGTGGCGCGCCCGGCGGGTTGAAGAAAGGTCACGCGGCCTCGCACCGTGCTATTGGCGGGGATGACTTCCGTTCCCCCGGCAAAGATAGGTTCCGCCACCTTTCCCGCCCACGGATCGCCTTCCTCGCTGCCTTTGGTGCTCAAGGTGTTCGTCAGCTTCACCACGAGTTGAGTCCCGCTAGGCAGGGCAATGTCGCCCGCGTCAATGCCCCAAGCCGAAAGACCGACAACCAACACCACAGCGACGCTCAGCAATATGAGCGAGCAGGCTCGTTTCATCTGCGATTCCTCCGCGAAG
The DNA here is from genome assembly GCA_031292775.1 of Acidobacteriota bacterium. Lineage (GTDB taxonomy): Bacteria > Acidobacteriota > Terriglobia > UBA7540 > UBA7540 > Bog-366. Next base: position 2,010 of record JARLGN010000562.1, read on the forward strand.
GGGAGCAAGATACTTCAAATGGGTTTTCCCGGCTCAGGGCAATGCCCGCCGGAGAACTGAACCGCGCAAGATCACTGTTTGGTGGCTTCATTGGGGTTCGTTGGCTCAAGCGGTTTGCCGGTGCTTGCATCCACCGACCGGCTGATGACGAACGTCATCGTGGTGCCTTGCACGAGGATGATGTGCTTCTCGTGTTTCAGAAGGTCGTAGATCAGGACCGTACCAGCTCCGATTGCCGCTCCGCCTCCGAGGGCAGTCCCGAACCCGGGCCCCCCGCAGTTGCCGTAATACCGGCAGTCGATCTCTGACCCCAGGCCCACCATGGAACCGGCGCCCGCCCCCATGGCGCCAGCTATGCCGGCATCCTTCAGGGCATCCTTCTTGTTCTTGCCGCAGCCCTTAATGGTTCCTTCATCGCTGCCATTGGTCTTGGCGCAAGGCCCGGCATTCATGTCGTCAAGCCCCGCGGGCAGGGCCAACTTGACGTCTTCCGTGGTGATAATGTCGTCCAAAACCACGCGCATTTGCGCCACGCCCGAGACGCGGCCCGATTGCTTCACAAAAGCCACGTGGCCTTCCACTGTACTGCCGGCAGCAATGACCTCTTTGCCGTCCACAGCGATCGGCTGCGTGACGATACCGGTGAAAGGATCGCCGGGCTTGCTCGTTTTCGAGGTGAGTGTACAAGTCAGCCGCACATGCAGAAGGCTGCCCGCAGGAATCAACTGACTGGCGGGCGGCGGCGGTACCCTGGTTTCATTAGCGAGCGCGGCGGGGAGCAACATTGCTCCAACCAAAAGCCCAGTGACGAAGCTGATTGTCCACTTCTTCATAGAATTCTCCTCGGCGTGAGGTCTCTGGCGAGCCTGACCACTTATGGATACTTATTCTCCAAGGAACCCCTCAGGCCCACTTTACACCTGTTGCCGGCCCCTGACAAGCGCGCCACGACCTTGTGCATTCGATTCCTCGTAAGGCCGGTTGGTTGCATGGGTTTATGCCGCGTCGAACGATTTTCGAACCGTTTGACGCCGATGGGGTGCGCAACCCCGGGGCGGAAGCCGGGATTCCGCGGAGGAAGTGCGGGCGTCCAGTCCACTGTGAAGTATGGGCGACATTCGTGGCCGCCCCGGGGGCACACAAGCGTCAAGGCTGTCCAAATTGCAACCGCTCCCAATGGACCACGCAGCGCGCCGTTCCGCCATCATGAATTCGACATCGAAACTGAGGATATATTTCCCCTCGCCCCCCTGGGGGAGAGGGGGGACCGCAAGGCGGGGGGTGAGGGGGTTCGTACCAAGTTAGGAATGAATTTGTTAGAGCCGTAAAAGCAAGTCAAAAGATAGAGCGCAAAAGTCTAAAGCCTGAAGCTTCGGGAATTTCTCAGTAGGTCCCAGAGTTTTTGACCCCCTCACCCGTCCTGCCCCGGCTGGTGAAAGCGCCGGTTGCAGTCCACCCTCTCCCCCAAGGGGGCGAGGGAAGCAGACTTAGTTCTGCCTTCGAACGGAGCGGGTTGGGTCGAGTGCCTGTACTA
>JARLGN010000563.1 GCA_031292775.1 Acidobacteriota bacterium
CTAAGGTAATTCTTGAGCTACCTTGGAGATAACACGCTAAAGGATCTCACCACAGAGGTCACGGAGAGAAGTTGGAGATGACATTGCGGGTCAACAAATAAGGAACCGTGATCACTCCCAGTGCAGGCAGAAGCGCATTTCTCTGTGGTCTCTGTGCGCTCTGTGGTGAAACTTTTCTTCGCGGGTCTATTCGTATCTCAGCGCTTCTGGGTTATCCCCGATTCCTGCTGTCCAAATTAGCGACGCGCGGAGTGGCGAACACGGTTCTCCTTGTGCACGATCACGAATACGACGCCAAACTAACGATTCGTTTTCCCTCTCCCCCAAAGGGGCGAGGGAAGTTGATTCTACTCTCGCCTTTACCCTTCATCCTTTACACTTCAACCTTCCGCCGCCTACTGCCCACTGGTCTCCGCCGCTGGCCGATAGAACGCCAACTGCGCGTCACCATGCCGCAGCAGGCGCGTTTGATGCAGGGTCAGGTAATTTTCTTCCAGCTTCACATGCTTTGAGTGCTCTACGACGACGATTGATGAGGGCAGCAGCAAGGGGCCGCGCGCGAGTTGCCGCATCGTATGGTGGTATTCGCGAATCTCCTCGTAGGGCGGGTCGAGAAAGATCACGTCGAAGTGTTCGCCGTCGCGCTCGAGGCGCTCCAAGCCGGTCAGGACGGCGCAAGTCAGCAGGTTGTAACCGGAGTCAATCTTGAGCGCCGCCAGGTTCTCTCGAATCAGTTGCGAGGCGGGACGATGATGTTCAATGAAGACCACGTCGCTCGCCCCACGGCTCAAGGCCTCCATCCCCACGGCGCCCGTTCCTGCATAGGCATCGAGAAAAGTGGCGCCCTGAATCTTGGGGCCGAGGACGTCAAACAACGTCTCGCGCAACTGGTCGGTGGTGGGACGCAGGTTTCCGCCCTTCAAGGTACGCAGGCGAAGACCGCGGTAGGTTCCAGAGATGATTCTCATAATTGGTTCAATTCATTGTCGATTTTCGATTGACGATTGTCGATTGAAACATCGGGAGTTTTTCCATCGACAATCAACAGCATACACGCGCGACTTAAATCTCCCTGTCAATTCATTGTCAATTGTCGCCAGCCGATCAACGGCTTTGACGACGTTCAATCGAAAATCGTCAATCGTCAATCGACAATTAAGCAACGCTTGCCAATCCATACCGCCGCGGCCACTCGGTGCGGAGGTACTTGACGAAGGTATCAAGCTCTTCCGGTGAACCGGGGTTGGCGATGAATTCCGCCGCCTCCTGCTTGGCCCATTCCAGGATTTCCTGGTCGCGCAAAAGGTTGGCAATCCGGAATGCCGGAACGCCCCACTGGCGCGTGCCAAAGAACTCGCCGGGGCCGCGCAGCTTGAGGTCGATTTCCGCGATGCGAAATCCGTCGGTGGTGGCCACCATGGTGTTCAAGCGCTCTTGGGAAATCTCACTGCGCTTTTCGTCCGCCATCAGCAGGCAGTAGGACTTCTTGCTTCCGCGTCCAATCCGTCCGCGAAGCTGGTGAAGTTGCGAAAGGCCAAACCGGTCGGCGTGCTCGATGAGCATGATGGTGGCGTTGGGCACGTCCACACCCACTTCCACCACCGTGGTCGCCACCAGAATCTGCAATTCACCGCGCTTGAATTGCTGCATGACGGCTTCCTTCTCATCACTTGCCAGGCGGCCATGCAGCAGGCCGACGCGATATTCCGGAAACACCACATGCGCCAATTGTTCATACATGCGCACGGCGGGCTTAAGATCCAGCTTACCACCCTCTTCGATAACCGGGCAGACAACGTACACCTGCTCGCCGCGCCGAACCTTTTCGCGCAGGAAGGTGTAGGCGCTCTCGCGGTCGTGCTCCTCCATAAGCTTGGTCACAATGGGCGTGCGATGGGGAGGCAACTCGTCGATGACGGAAAAATCCAGGTCGCCGTACAGTGTCAGCGCCAGCGTGCGGGGAATGGGCGTGGCCGTCATCACCAGAACGTCGGGATGATAGCCTTTGCGCATCAGTCCCAGGCGCTGTAACACGCCGAAACGATGCTGCTCATCCACCACAATCAGGCCGAGGCGGGCAAAGCGCACGTCTTCCTCAAGAAGCGCGTGCGTGCCGATGGCCAGATGGATGGCGCCCGCGGAGATGTCGCGCTTGATCTCCGCCTTCTCCGCTGCTTTGCGCGCGCTGACCAGCAGTTCAACGCGGTAATTGAGCGGGTGGAACAGTTGTTTGATGTAAAGGTAATGCTGCGCAGCCAGGATTTCCGTGGGCGCCATCAATGCCACCTGATATCCGTTTTCAATGGCCAGAATGGCGGCCTGGATGGCAACGATGGTTTTGCCGGAGCCCACATCGCCTTGCAGCAGTCGGTTCATGGGGCGCACCGAGCACATATCGTCCACAATTTCTTTCAGGACGCGCTTTTGGGCGCTGGTGGGGTGAAATGGCAAAATCTTGCGAATGGATTGCCGGGCGCTCTCTTTGACTCGAAACTCAACGCCCTCGATCGCTTTGGCTTTGCGGCGCTTCAACGCCAAGCCTGCGCCCACACTGAAGAATTCTTCGAAGATCAACCGCACTTGCGCGGGGGTGCGAAAGCCGCAGAGTTTCTCCATATCCTGCTCTCCGGCGGGGAAGTGCGTTTGGATGACCGCTGCGGCACGGTCAAGCAACCCGTTCTTCCGCACCACGGTGGGCGGCAGCCGGTCAGGGATCTGGCCGTCCAATCCCTGGATTGCCGCCGCCATCAGCCGCCGCAATACGCGCGGCCCCAGCGAACCGATGGATTCATAAATGGGAACCACGCGGCCTAACTCCAGAGAATCGCCGCCCTCTGTTTCCTCCTCCGGCAGAATTTCAAATTGCGGCTGGATGATCTCCATGGTCCCCGTGCCGTAGCGGTCGCGGTCCACCTTGCCGTAAAGAAACACCTGCTGACCGGTATGGAAAACCTGGTTCTTTTCCAGATACGCTCCATTAAACCACTTGCACCTCAACATGCCACTGGAGTCGCTGGCGGCGAGGTCGTAGATGTACATGCCGCGGCGGGTGCGCATCAGTCCACAGGTAAGGACCTTCGCAAAGACCGTAGTGGTCTGGCCCGGCACCAGGTCGCGAATGCGGGTCAGGCGCGTACGGTCCTCATATCGAAACGGTGTGTAATAAAGCAGGTCTTCCACCGTGCGGATGCCTCGCGAGGCAAGTAGTTCCGCGCGCGCGGGCCCCACACCTTTGAGGAATTGAACCTCGGATGCGGCTGTAAGTTTGGCGTTCGCCATTATTCTCCGATTTGTTTATTATAACCGCCATGCATCTCACACGTGCCAAATGGATAAAGTTTACCGTGTCCATCCTTGTTGGCAACGCTCTGTACTTTGCCTTGTCGCCGCACCTGCCGCCCGCGGCGCAACACCACACATGGGCCGTCGATCTGGGCACCATCGTCGACTTCTGGATATGCCTGGTGATTTACGGCCTGCTGGAACTGATTGCCTTCTTTCGCCACGATAAACCCGGACACCAGGAACCGAAGGGATAAAGTCAGCAAACCGTTGCATTGCGAAGGCTCGTTCGGCCAGAGATTTGTCCGCTCTTTCTTGTTCCTCCATTCGCGGGGTAAATGATGATCGACGGCAAAGACCTTACCAGAAGTGAAGGATAAATGCCGTTGCCCATTGCTTTGTTAGACCTGCCAGTATTCCCAAGGCCTTATCCGACCTATAACTATTTTTTGTTTGCTTATCCGCCAATCGGCCCCTAAAATATTATCTTACGGCGTGATAGGTTAAGCCGGATCGTGTCCTCAGAACGTGCACTCAGGCAACGTGCTGTGTTATCTGCTGGCCTCGTCGTAAGTCGGTGTTTACGGTAGCATTCACCCTGCTCAAGCAATGGGGAAAGGGCTCGTTCGCGAGTTGGTGCACGTGTCTCTGCAAACGGAAAATGCCGGGGGCAGGAAAATACTCAAGTTTATGGCGGCAAATGCCGAATATACACAGGAGGTAAGTTGAACTTGGAAATGAATGAGCATGTCGGAAGTACCGCTGGCAAAATCTGGCACATGTTGAATGACCATGGTCCGCAAACCATGGCCCAGTTGAAGAAAAAACTAAACGGCACAGGCGAACTCGTCGGCTTCGCCTTGGGATGGTTGGCGCGGGAAGACAAAGTCGACATTTCCCAGGATAAGAAAAGTTTCAAAGTCGCCTTGAAGTAATAACCCAAAGGGAGCTCTTATGACGGAGAAAGCCAAAGCCTTGCTGGTCCACCAGAATTCTGAAACGCTGGCGTTGCTCAAAGTTGCCTTGGAGCGCCAGGGCATGCACGTGATTGAAGCTGTCTCCCGGGCGCATGCCAAGCGACTGCTGGGTGGACTGGACCCCGTCCCGCTGGTCTTTACGGATACCCAGTTGCCTGATGGCACGTGGGCCGATATCCTGGCCGTCGCCACGAAGGCTGCCAAGCCCGTGAATGTGATTGTGGTTGCCCGGGTTGTGAATACGCGCTTTTACGTGGATGTCATTGAGACCGGCGCTTTCGATTTTCTCGCGCCTCCCTTTAATGCCACCGACCTCGCTTACGTGGTTCGTAGCGCCATGGATAATGCCATTGCTCGACGCGCCGCCCGCTCTCCTGCTGCTCCCACCGCGGAGGCGAGCATCCTTGCGGAAGTGAGCGAAGCTGGCGCCCAGGCGATTCCGTCCTGATGCCGGTTCCTACTGTGGGGTCACAATCCCCAGATAGGCGGGGATAAAGCTCCGGAGCGGCAGATCAAATATCCCGCTCGGATCGGGGTGACGCGCCCACGGGTTTCGAATCGTCACGGATCCGGCGCTGGAATTGTAGCCCAGCACGGTGTAACAATGCGCGTTGACGTACCAGGCGTCCGTGTCCGGTGGCAGAGTGCGGCCTTGCGCCACCTGTTGGTAATATTGGCTGCCTCCGGTGCATGCCACGATGGGCATACCGTTGTTGACGGCTTCGGCCAGGGCCGCGCCCGCCTGTGATTCCGACTGATTCTCCTGGAATCGAGTGCTTCCCGCCAGCGTCTTCATAACGCGGTCAGCGATGCCGCCTTGACCCACGGCGCGATAAGCCCCGAAGAGCTCGCCGTTCTGCTTGATCATGACCACCATCTTGTCGAAAAATCCTCCTGATTCGAGTGCACCAATCAGGGAATCCTTCACGGAGTCCGGCACCGAGATGTCCGCCATTTCCTTTTTGAGGCCCGCCTCCAGGTTGGAGCGATCGATGTTCCCGTACTGGTCCACCTGGGCGCGGATGGCGCGATCATAGGCGAGCACCAGTGGATCGCTCGAAGCCACCAGTTGTTCCGCCGGCTGCTTCAGCAGGGGGAAGATATCGCTGCCATCAATTGCCTGCAGCAACGACGCGCGCAGCACACGTTGCGCGTAGGCACGAAAAAGCACGGCCACCCATTGCCCGTCGGACATGTCATATCCGCTGTCATGGGTGTAGCGGAGGTCTTCCGCGTAGGCCGTCTCCTTCTTACCATCTCCGAAGGTCACCGTATAATTGCCGCTGCCGTTGGACTCAATCATCTTGCGGATGGTGCTCTCGCGGCGCTGGGCCAAAGCGGCGATAACGGCGTGAAAATAGCAACTCCCTAGTTTTCCCTGGCGCACGGCTTCGGCGGAGACGCCCCTCGGGCCGTAAAGATCGTCGGCCGCATTCGCCCCTGGCAGGGCGCCAAGGAAAGTCATAACGCAAAGCACAATGCTCGCGCGTTTCAACATGGTTTGCTCCCCGGATTCACTCTCACGATGAAATTTGATCCTGACCGTGAGGCAAGGATACAAGGTGTTCCGGGGACCGTCAAAGGGTTTGTTGAATCTGTGAATTGAGTCATGGGATCATCGGGCCATCGGGGCATTTGTGATTTGCGATTGGTGATTTGCGATTTTCGGCAGACTTGGAAACATGTGTAACGTGGTGTCTGTCGTCGGGTTCTGTAGAATTGGCCGTTGGGAAGCTCGATTTGCGTTATCGCATTTTGAGGGTCATTGGTGAGAAAAAGAAAGGGTACCTGCACCCTTTCCCTTCCCGACACGCTTTCCCTTCTCGCAGCCAGCGCTACCGGGCACGCCACGCCGGGCGGCATCCTGCACGTGACGGGAGCTTCCACAAATGGAAGCGAAGGATATCTTTCCCAACGCGCGAAGCGTGACAAGAGAGCCGACGATTTCTGCAAAACATGGGCGCCTCGGCACAAAATGTCGTTCAAGTGTGTAGAAATGTCGCTTTTTATTTCGGTAAACGTGTCATCTTTTTGTTTGTTTTCATACACATTCCGGCTTCGTTCGTCAATTATTAACATCTTTTTTTCGTACCCGTTCCCAACGCCACTCTTCTCCCTACGCCGCAACCATGGAACCTCCCCCTGCGTTGGATGATTTGTTCGGTTTTTTTCGCATCGGCCTGGGCCTTCGTCCTGTCCCCCCGGCGACCCGGTGGGGGTGCCGCGTTCCGCGCCCGTCCCTCCCCTACTAGCCTAATCCCGAGCCCACCTGTTCTGTCAACAGAATTCTTGCCCTATTTCCTGCCGGTGGGAAGAAATCTTACAAAATGCCTTTCCGATTTACTACCGGGGGACGGGGACAGGGGACGGGGACCGACACGTTTCCTGTTTTTTTCTCCGCGGGAGGCAGGGCTGAGGCTCATGTCGGGAACGACCGGTCTTCCTGTGGGCCGGGTTCCCGGCGGTTCGCGGACGCCCGGGCACCAAGCGCCTGGGAAGAAAGACCGGGAAAGGAGGTGTCTGTCCCCGC
>JARLGN010000564.1 GCA_031292775.1 Acidobacteriota bacterium
CATGATTACGAGTCCGCCAAATTGCAGCTCCAAATCTACCTGCAGCTCAGCCCGCGCGCACCGCAAGCTGCCGCCGCCAAGAAGATACTGGACGATATTGGAAAGTAGAAGGCTGTTAGCCGTGTGCAGTGGGTTAAGAGCCAATACGCTTCAGTCCGGGACGCGTTATACTTGGGTTGGAATGCCGTTCCCCTCATCTAAGTTGAAGACTGCGCTATTTCCAACCGCCTCGATTCTTGCCTTGGCGATGTCGTGGGCTGTCTTGGGCGAAGCCCGCGGTTCGGCGCCCGCACCACAATCTCCTTCCATCCTGCTGATCACCATCGATACCCTGCGGGCGGACCACGTGGGCTGTTACGGGGATGCGCGCGTGGGAACGCCGGTGATGGACGCTCTGGCTGCGGCGGGTGTGCGTTTTGAAAACGCCTATGCGCAGGCCCCCATCACCCTGCCCTCGCACGCAGTGATCCTTACGGGAACGTACCCGATGTATAACGGCGTCCGCGACTTCACCTCGCCGGGGTTGCCGGCAAGCATCCCCACCCTGGCGGAGATGCTGCGCGTAAGGGGTTACCACACTGCGGCCTTCGTGAGTTCCTATGCGCTCAATTCCATGTGGGGATTGAATCGGGGGTTTGAGGTTTATGATGACGACCTGGGGCTGGAACCGGGCCGATCCAGTGACATCTTTCTGGTAGAACGGCGCGGCGATCGCACCGTTGATCGCCTGCTGGCCTGGCTAAACACGCAGGGCAGCGCACCGTTGTTTGTGTGGCTGCACCTTTACGATCCGCACAGCCCGTACCGTCCGCCAGAGCCTTACCTGAGTAAATATGCGGGTCATCCCTACGACGGCGAGATTGCATTCGATGACGCACAGGTGGGCCGCGTCATTGCCCGGCTGAAAGAGTTGCGCCGCTTCAACTCCATGGCGGTTCTGCTGCTCAGCGACCACGGTGAGTCACTGGGGGAGCACGGCGAGGATGAGCATGGGTTCTTCATTTACAACGCCACTCTGCATGTGCCTTTGATCATAAAATTGCCGGGAAATTCCCCCACCGCCCGTGCCATCGCGCGGCCTGTGGGCTCTGTGGATGTGGCTCCGACGATAGCGCAACTGTGCGGAATTCCCGCTGCCGAAACCCGGAGCTTTCAAGGCCGATCCCTGTTGGCCGCGCTGTCACCAGCGCCCTCTCAGGATGAGGCCTCGGTGTATTCGGAATCGTACTATCCCCTCGATTCGTTTGGCTGGCACGAATTGCGCGGGCTGTTGACTGCGCGTTTCGCCTTTATCGATGCCCCCCGGCCGGAGTTGTATGACTTGCAACGCGATCCCGAAGAGCGCCACAACCTTGCCGCCTCGAATACATCCATCGCGGCCTCGCTGCGCGAAAAGTTGAGAATGGTCGAACAGAGGTACACAGGCCAGTCCGCGTCCACACCAACCCTGTCGGATCCCGAAACGGTGGAACGCTTGCGCTCGCTTGGCTATGTGAGTTTGCAGTCTTCCCTCGCGGCGAAGAATGATCCGAACCGTGCCGATCCGAAGGACAAGATTGAGACGCTGCATCTCGTTCTGCGGGCATCCGACCTGCGCCGGGAGCGGAAATTCGCGGAGGCGGAGGAGTTGCTGGCGAATTTGGAAAAGGCCGAGCCGACCCTTTATGTTGTTCCTTTCGACCGCGGCGAGAATTACCTGGCGTGGGGAAAAACCCGGCAGGCTCTGCCGGAATTTGGCAAGGCATTGTCGCTGAATCCCGCATTCGACCAGGCGGTATTGGGCATCGGGCGGGCGCACTTTATGCTGGGGCAGGACAAGCCTGCCGCCGAGTCGCTGGAACTGGCTCTGCGCATGAACCCCAGGAACTTCCTGGCGCGTCTGGCGCTGGCCAAAGTTTATTGGCGGCAGAACCTTCCGGCCAAGGCTGAGCCGGAATTGGCACGCGTGGTGAGGGAACATCCAGAGCTTGCCGAGGGCCACGCCGATTACGCCATCATCCTGGCGAAGCAGGCCAGGTATCGTGAAGCAATGCCGCACTTTGAGCGGGCCCTCGCCGCGGAATATCGCGACCCGGTGCTGTATAACTACCTGGGGATTTCTTATGGAGAACTGGGAGAACGGGAAAAAGCTCGCGCCGCTTACAAGCAGGCTCTGGCTCTGAACCCCAGCTACGCCGCGGCCTATCTAAACCTCGCCTTGTTGGCACGCAAACAGAACCAGCCTGATGAAGCCCGCCAGCAATTCCAAAAAGCCTGCGAGTTCAGCGCGACGCTCTGCCATCAGTACGCGGCACAATTCCCCCAGCCGTAAGGCCCAATGTCTCAGCACGGACTGGGAATGGCGAGGCACCCGTTGTCAGCAGCACTGGTTTCAGACCACCCCGTCGCTCGGCGCGCCACCCCTCCTCATTTGAGGAGGGGAGCCATTAAGAAACTCCCCTCCTGATTCAGGAGGGGTGGCGCGTCGAGCGACGGGGTGGTTACCCGCAGCGACATGGTTGTCCGCTTCCTCCCGCAGCCTGTGAAACCGGCTTCTATGAAAAGCTTCCCACCTAAAAGCAGCCTCGTCGCAGGTCACACCAACACACTGCCAAAGAAAAGGGCCGGGAAGTTACCCCGGCCCTTGGAATTAGCTTAGCACCTGGCGGCCCGCAGTAACCGCACGGCGCCGCTGGCGTTCACCCTAGAAGATCATCTTCAGTGCGAACTGGATCTGCCGTGCCGGGAAGGCCTGCGAAGACAAGTCAAACAGCCCGGCGGATTGTCCCAATCGCATGTTGGGCATATAGAGATTCACACGATTGGCAAGGTTAAAAGCTTCGGCGCGGAACTGGATGTTGACCCTTTCCGTAGCCTTGATGTTCTTAAAAAGCGAGAGGTCAATATCGGCAAAGGTAGGACCGAGGAAGGTATTCCGTCCCAGCTTGCCATCAAAGGGTCCGGCATAGTTCTCGCATTTAGGGCCCGGTGAAACACTGCAAGCCAGGAAGGCGGAGGCGTTCAGATGTCCGGCACCTCCCTCGAAAGCGCTGCGGGAATTAGATGCACGGTTGCCAACAGACGGAATTGCGTTGGGCCGGTCATTGGATACTCCATCCCGGTTGTAGTCGCAAGTACTGCTCGGAAAGCTGGAATCACTGCAATAGGGCGTCCAGGGGAAGCCCGCGCGCCAGGTGATGATATTGTTCAGCGACCAGCCGCCAAGAACGTGGCCTACCAATCCCCGCTGACTCTGGAGCCAGGGCATCTGCCATACAAAGCTATTTGTAAAGGAGTTGCGCGCGTCGAAGGTGGAGTTGCCATAATCAAGGCCGGGGATAGCCTGATCCATGCTGAAGCCCTCCTCGGCTCCGTTGGCTGTAGTGGCGCCGCTGTGCCAGGTGGAGCGCCCATCCAGAGAGTGCGACCACACATAATTGGAGTGCCACTCCAGCCCATGGCTCATGCGTTTTTCGAAGACAACCTGCAATCCGTTGTAGTTCGAGTTGACGGAGTTTTCCCAAGTGCGCAGGCGTCCGAAGAGACAGTTGACGCGGTAAGGACCAAACAGCGAGCATTCGCCGCTGCTTGAGGGCCCCGATCCGGACTGCGAGTCAACTCCGCCGAATACCCGGTTGATGTCCTCCGACCTATATAACTTGTGGCCAAAGGTGCCAACCCAGGACACCTTCAAAACTGAGTTACCGGGAAGTTGACGTTCCACGCTGAGGTGAGTGCCAAAAACGTAGGGGTCCCGGAAGCCGGGGAAGACCACGCCCGTCAGGAACGCGGGGTTGGCGTTGTAAGGATTCCATCCCTGGATGTTGCCGGCAAAGGCGTTGTCTGTTGTGGCGGCTGGGCCCGAGCCGATGTTGGAAGGAGGCCCTTTGTAGGTGGGAGCTGCCCCATTTTGGGGACCAAAAATGCAAGAATCTGTATTGCCTGCGCCCACGGCGTTGCCGGTTCCGCAAAACGCCAGCTCAAAGGAATAAAATGGGGGATCCCAACGGGAGTTGGAAAGTGGATTATAGACCTCCCCATTATACGAGGTGCCAAAACCACCGCGCAAAGCCGTCTTGCCGTCGCCAAAGACGTCCCAGGCAAAACCCACCCGCGGCCCGAAGTTATTGTGGTCACCGGTGGTCAAGGCGCCGGAAATAGCTTCAAACCCACCATTGCAGGGCTGCCCGTTGTCGCCTTTGGCGCCGGAGACATCCACGTAACAGTTAACCGCTCGCACCCGGTTCGTCAGATTGCTCCCCGCGGGCAGGACCAACTGCGTCGCCTGACCATACTTCTCAGTGTGCCGGGTATAAAGATCGTAGCGAAGTCCCAAAGTCAGCGTAAGGCGGCGAGAAAGCTTGATGTCGTCATTGAGGAAGAGCCCGGTGGAAATGTTTCGCCACGCGCGAACGTTGCTGGC